>JADLEA010000145.1 GCA_020846365.1 Bacteroidota bacterium | reverse complement strand
CGATGGGGCTGCCAAGGCCGCCGGCATCAAAGAAGGCGATGTGATTCTCATGGTCGATGGCCGGGAAGTGAACAAGCAAAATGAGCTCCAATCCTACATCGCCACCCGCCATCCGGGCGATGAAGTCACCTTGAAGATCTTCCGCGATGGAAAGACCTTCGAGAAGAAGGTGACGCTGAGACCAAGGAAGCAGAACGTTGAAATCGCACGCAATGAAGAAGACAAGCCATCGGAAAGCGAAACCGCGTCCAATTCCCCGCAAAGCGTGAAGTTTGAGAACCTCGGTTTCGGAGTGCGAGTCGCCACGGCCGCGGAGGCGAAGGCGCTGAATATTGACAAAGGAGTGATCGTCTCCGACGTCAAGCCGTACAGCGAAGCTGCAAACAGGGCAATCCGTAAAGACGACGTCATCCTGGAAGCAGACCGGAAACCCGTTACTGCGCCCGGCGACCTCAAGCGTATCGTGGAGAGCCGGAAATCCGGGGAGTCCATCCTCCTCCGGCTGAAACGGGAAAATACGACGGCCTTTGTGGCCCTCCAGATACCCTGACAACCTGCAGAGCACCTGCACAACGGGCCCCGGAGCACTTCCGGGGCCTTTTTTGTTGATTTGACGGCTTTGGACCGGGAATGTGTTTGGGCGGCTTTTACGAAACTTGACAAAGAGGCCCCTTGGACGTATATTTTTTACTACGTCGAACGTATTCGACACAGGAGGGAAGAGTAACTTCAGCGCATACAGAAGTGCATACGGTTGCCCGGGTAGACTGAACGCGAAGGTCCTCATTCTGAATCAGAATTATGAGCCCATGAGCGTCGTCAATGTCAAGAAGGCCATTACACTCCTCTTTCTCGGCAAGGCGGAGCTGATTGAGGCACAAAACGGGCAACTTGTCCGTGCCGTGTCGGTGGCGATGCCGTTTCCAAGCATCGTCCGCCTTTCAGTCTTCGTGAAAGTCCCCTACAAGAAGATCATCCTCTCCCGCAAGAATATCCTCCGCCGTGACGGACATCGCTGCCAGTATTGTGGGAGGGCAGACCTTCCCCTGACGGTGGATCATGTCATACCCGTCTCGCGCGGCGGAGAAGACAGCTGGGAGAACCTGGTCTGTGCCTGTGTCCGGTGCAATAACAAGAAGGGCGACCGGACGCCGGACGAGGCGATGATGTCCTTACGGCGAAAACCCATGCGCCCCAACCACGTCACATTCATCCGTCATGTGGTGGGGTCTCTCGACGAGCGCTGGAAACCCTACCTCTTCCTGAACTAAGGCAGCGGGCACTTCTTGCGCATAGCGCCTGCGGCAGACCTCTCTCTCGCGGATCATATGAAACAACGGAAAACTATCTTGAGCGGCATGCGCCCTACGGGCAAACTGCATCTTGGCCATCTGGTGGGTGCGCTGGAAAACTGGGTTGCCCTGCAGGGGGAATACGACAACTACCACCTGATTGCCGACTATCATGTGTTGACGACGAATCTGGACTCTTCGGGAATCCTGCAGAATTCCATCGACATGACGATTGACTGGGTGGCGGCGGGGATTGACCCGGTGCGAAGCCCCATATTCCGACAGTCGCGCGTCAAGGAGCACACCGAACTCCATCTCATCTTTTCGATGCTCATCACGGCCGCCCGGCTGGAACGAAACCCGGCCGTGAAAGACCAGGTCCGCGACCTCCAAATCGAGAACATCACCTATGGCCACCTCGGGTATCCGGTATTGCAGGCGGCGGACATCCTCCTCTACAAAGGTGATCTGGTCCCCGTCGGGGAAGACCAGGTTCCCCACGTGGAGATCTCTCGCGAAATTGCCCGGAGGTTCAACACCCAGTACGGCGAGGTCTTTCCCGAGCCGGAGCCAAAGCTGACGAAGTTCGCCCGTCTGCCAGGGCTCGACGGGAAGCGCATGAGCAAATCGATCGGCAACACGATCCTGCTCTCCGACTCGCCGGAAGCCATTCAGCAGAAAATGCGCGGGGCGGTGACCGACCCCCTCAAGGTGCGGAAGAACGATCCGGGCCGGCCGGAAATCTGTCTTGTCTTTACCTACCACCAGAAATTCAATCCGGAGGAGGTTCCGGAGATCGAGGCCGGATGCCGTTCCGGGGCGCTGGGATGCGTCGAGTGCAAACGCCGGGCAGCGGCTAAGATTACTGATGCGCTGAAACCATTCAGAGAGAAACGATCATACTTTGACAGCCATCCCGGGGAGATCGAAGACATCCTTGCCGACGGGGAGACCCGGGCCCGCTCCCGCGCGCAGGAGACCATGGCAGAGGTCCACGCCGCGATGAAACTGGGATAGCCGCATGTATCGCGTTAAGCTCACGGAATTTGAAGGCCCGCTCGATCTCCTCCTGTTCTTCATCAAACGGGATGAACTGGACATTACCAACATCCCCATCTCGCGCATCACGCAGGAATTCCTGGAGTACCTCCACCTGATGGCGTCGCTGGATCTCGAGGTCGCGGGAGATTTCATCGTCATGGCCGCGACGCTGATGCAGATCAAAGTGCGCATGCTCCTGCCGCGCGATGAATCCGCCCCGGATGAAGAAGACCCGCGCGCGGAGCTGGTGCGCCGCCTCATCGAATACAAACGCTTCAAAGAGATGGCACAGGAATTCGGATCGCTGGAGGAAGAGCAACGCAAGATCTATTACCGGCGGTTCTTTGATGCGGACACCACAACAGTCGTGGAAGAAGAAGGCGAGGAATTTCTCAAGGATATCTCCCTGTTCAATCTCATCTCCGCATACAAATCAGCGCTCGACCAGATGCCCCGGAAGATCATCCACGAAGTGCAGCTCATGCCTGTGTCTGTGGACGAGCAGATGAGCTTTGTGCTGGATTACCTGCGGGTGCACGGGCCGACGACGCTGCTGCAGCTCGTCGCACACATGGTCGAAAAGATCCGGATCATTGTCACCGTGATGGCGCTGCTGGAACTTACGAAGAACAAGGTGATTGGCCTCGCCGCCGTTGAGGGACGCGAAGACATCGCGATCCGGCCTCTGAATCCTCTTGCACCAATGGCGCTTGCCACACCATGAATCCTGAAACTCCTCCGCCGCCCGTCAGCCGACAGATCCTGGATGTCCTCGAAGCCCTCCTTTTTGCGACGGATGAACCGCTCTCCACAAGGCAGCTGACCGACCTCCTCGAATACCTTTCGGAGCAGGAGCGTCCGCAACCGCTCAACGCGGATACGATTCTCGCCTGCATCGCATACATGAACCGCGAGTACGAGATGCAGGGGAGGACGTTCCGCATTAAGGCCATTGCGGGAGGGTACCAGTTTGCGACGCTCCCGGAATACGGTGTCTGGCTGGGACGGCTCGTCAAAGAGAAATCCAAACGAAAACTTTCCGTCTCCGCGCTGGAGAGTCTGGCGGTGATAGCGTACAAACAGCCCGTGACCAAGCCCGAAATTGAAGCCATTCGGGGAGTCAACGCCGATTATGTGTTGCGCACGCTCATGGAACGGAATCTGGTGACCATTGTAGGACGTGCGGCAACTCCCGGACGTCCTTTGCTCTACGGCACCACAAGGGAGTTTCTGAAGCATTTTGGGTTGAACGATCTGGCCGAACTCCCCAAACCGCGCGAGATCGACGAACTGATGGCCGAGGCGGAGTACGAAGTGGAGAAGCGCATGTTGCGGGAATTGGAAGAGAAGAAGGAAGCGGAGGAAAAGGGGGATGGAGAGCAGGGCCTCCGGCTCCTCGGAGATGAAGGATGAAGCCGGGACACCGCAAACCGCCTGCTGCACAGGTCAAGGCCGAGGATGCGGTGCGCCTCAACCGCTATCTCAGCATGTGCGGCCTGGCCTCACGGCGCAAGGCGGATGAGATGATCACATCAGGGCTCGTCACCGTCAACGGCACGATCATGACAACCCTCGGGACCACGGTGCGGCCGGGACGGGACCGCGTGTTCGTGAACGGCAAAGAAGTTGCCCACGTAGACGCGCCGATCTACCTGGTATTGAACAAACCCAAGGACACCATCACCACCTCCCATGACGAGCGCGGACGTCCGACGGTCATGGAACTGATCCACGCACGCAAACGCGTCTATCCTGTCGGCCGGCTGGATCGTGATACGACCGGCGTGCTGTTGTTCACCAACGACGGAACCTTTGCGAACGCGATGATGCATCCCCGCACGGGCATCCCCAAGGCCTACCTCGTCACCTGCGACAAGCCGGTCGAGCGTGAACACCTCGCACAATTGCGGACTGGTATCAGATTGGACAAGAAGATGACCGCCCCGGCGGAGGTCTTTGCCGTCCCCGGAGGCCGGGGAAAGGAAGTCGGGATCACGATCCGTGAGGGTTGGAACAGACAGGTGCGCCGCATGTTTGAGTCGCTGGGATATGACGTGCGCAAACTGGATCGTGTTGCCTACGGACCCGTCACGAAGGAAGGACTACCGCGCGGTTCCACACGCGCTCTCACGCACCAGGAAATCCGCAAGCTCAAACAGCTGGCAGGCATCGAGAAGGACTAACCCATGCACATCGCCCCGCGCCGCATTCTAATCCTCGCCCTCTGCTCCGCTCTGTTCCTCGCCGCTTGCTCCAACAACGTCTATCGTGAAGTGTACCCGACGCTGAATGACGGGCGGTACGATTCGGAGTTTCCCTACAAGGGATGCTCGAAGCAGCTAGAGGAAATCAGCGAAACTGTCCACATGCTCAGCAGCATCGCCTACTACCGGACGTACACCTTCGCGGAATCCGAGAAGATCACCCGCTCACGCCTGACTGCGGAGCTCCTGGAAGCGCGGGAGGATGAGTCGGTCTATGTGAACAGCACGGCTTCCGGGACTGCAACGATGGTTCACTATGACGATCACAAAGCAGTTCTCCTTACTTGCGCGCATATCGTGGATTTCGACGACACCGTTGCGACGTTTTTTGTGGGAAGCGACAGGCGGTTGACCCCCTTTCTGAAGACGGTTGCAGTCAAAGAAAAGCAGTCAAACTATGTCGCCGTGCTCCCCGAGGGAGGAGAGATGGAGATCCTGGCGATGGACAAGGGTGCGGACATAGCGCTCCTTGGAAAACGCTTCATTGCCGAGCCCACGAATCCCATCCGGGTGTTCAAATACCCGGCAGGCAAAGCCCGCGAGCTGGAGTGGGGCTCTTTCGTGTATCTGTTCGGGTATCCATCCGGGTACAAGATGGTCACCAAAGGGATCATCAGCAGTCCAAACAAGGACCGCCGCGGGTCATTCATGATCGATGCGATGTTCAGCCGCGGATTCAGCGGAGGGATTGCGCTGGCCATCCGGGACGGCGTCCCGAACTTCGAGCTTGTCGGGATCGTGAAACTCGTGTCTGCCCACTCTTCGTATGTGTTGATCCCGGAAAAGGAGAACGGCGAGGTCACCTACGATCCCGCCGTGCCGTACACGGGGGACGTCTATGTGGAACGGAGAACCGAAGTGGAATCCGGGATCACGCAGGCGGTGTCGGTTGAAGCGATCCGGGAATTCTGCAAAGCCAGCGAGCCGATCCTGTTGGCAAAAGGATACAAGGTGAGCGGCTTGCTTCACGTGGAGTAACGGGGCGCCATGCCTGACCTCAGTGGTGGAATGTTTCTTTCGGATCTTGCGCTGGCGCGCCGCATAGAGGCCGCCGATGCTGCGGTCGGCGTAACGTCGGCCGAGATCCATGCGCGCCTCCACCCTGAATCCGGAGCCGTTGCCGAGGCGATTGCGGGTGGTGTCGCGGTTTTCGTCGGCGTGCAGTCGCCGCTCACCCAGGCGCTCGGGATCGGCATGCGCGGACCGATCCGCGGGTTCGATATGGACCGCCTGGAGCGCTTCTTCGTGTCGCGGGGGGCTCCGGTCCAGATAGAAGTGTGCCCGCTTGCCGATCCGTCGCTGATGGAAGTGCTCGGAGACCGTGGCTACCGGCTCCGTGAGTTCTCCAACATGCTCGTGCGCAGGATCCGCGTCATCGAAACGCCACCGCCGAGTTCGTCGCCGATCAGCGTCCAGCTCAGCGCGCCGGAAGAGGCGGAGGTCTGGGCCCGGACCGTGGCCATGGGGTTCGGGGAAGACCTTGCGCAGACGTCCGAAAACGTCTCCGTGTTGAGGGATCTCATGCTCCGGCCGACGACCAAGTGTGTGCTGGCGTGGGTGGAGGGACGTCCGGCCGGAGGTGGGGCATTGTCAATCCACGACGGCGTCGCGGCGGTCTTTGGCGCCAGCACCGTCCCCTCGTTCCGCCGCCTGGGCGTCCAGAGCGCGGTCATCCGTGCCCTGATTTCCTACGCGCGTGAAGCGGAGTGTGATATCGCGTACACCCTCACCCGTCCCGGCAGCGTCTCGCAACGCAACGTCGAACGCCAGGGCTTTCGTGTCGCATACACGAGATGCTCCCTGGTGCGTCCGGAGGATCAGCATCCCGGCAACCGTCAAACGTCAGAAGGTTAGGAAGCTATGAGCTCTTCTACCGCACCGCGGTCGCGACGCGATTTCCTGCAGGCGGCCGGTGCCGCCGTTGCCGCAGGCCTCATGCCAACCGGGCAAGCGCTTGGCTCAACGATGATCACGCCTGTGATGACGCCCAAGGCGCTGAAGCCGCCGCGTCTCAAGCAGGGCGACACCGTCGGACTGGTGAATCCTGCGGGCATCACGTATGCCCGTGCCGACCTGGATGTCGTGGCGGAGACTCTTGCCGCCCTCGGGCTCGCCTGGAAGTTCGGAGACCACGTATCGGATCGCTACGGCTACCTGGCCGGCGCAGATGCGGACCGTGCAGCGGATATCAATGGGATGTTCGCAGATCCCGGCGTCAATGCCGTTATGGCCATTCGCGGAGGATGGGGCTGCAACAGAATCCTCCACCTGCTCGATTACGACACGATTGTCCGGCATCCGAAGATTCTTGTAGGGTACAGTGACATCACCTCCTTGCTTCTCGCGTGCAATGCGAAAACGGGGCTTGTCACATTCCACGGGCCGGTCGGTGTCTCTACCTGGAACAACTTCTCCGTCGGGCATTTCAGGCGGGTACTGATGGATGCGGGAACGGAGTCGTTCCGCAATCCGCGCGAGTTGGGGGACAATCTGACGCAGACCAAGGACCGGATCCACACCATCACGCCGGGGAAAGCCCGCGGCATCCTGCTGGGCGGCAATCTCTCCGTCCTCGCCGCCATGATCGGCTCTCCGTATCTTCCCGCGTGGGAGAGAGTGATACTCTTCCTGGAAGATGACGGCGAGAGTATCTACCGCGTGGACAGGATGCTCACACACCTCCGGCTTGCCGGCATCCTGGACCGCCTGGCCGGGTTCGTGTTCGGCAAGTGCACCGATTGCGGGGCGGGCGGAGGGTATGGATCCCTCACGCTGGAAGACGTGTTCCGCGATCTGATTGCACCCCTGGGCATCCCCGCGTTTTCCGGGGCCATGATCGGACACATCGAAAACAAGTTCACCGTGCCCCTGGGCATCGAAGCAGAAATCGACGCGACCGAAGGAAGCATGCGCATGCTGGAAAGTGCGGTTCTCTGATAGCGTCGCCCTGGAATCCTCTCATTACGTCCACACCAGCGAGGTTCGTATGGCATCCACCGTTGCACGACTGTTCTCCGAGTCCGACCGCGATCGCATTCGGGCAGCAGTCAAAGGCGCAGAACAAAAGACTTCCGGGGAAATCGTCCCGTATGTTGTGGAACGGAGCGACACGTATGAGTTTGCAGAATGGCGCGGCGGGGCGTTGCTCGGCACGACGATTGCGACCATCTTCGTCGCACTTCATGAGTTCACACCCGTCTGGCTCCCCCTGGATTTTGCAGGGCTTGTCGTCCTGACCATCGTCGCGTTTGTGGCCGGCATGCTTCTCGTTCGCCTCATTGGTCCGCTGAAACGCCTCCTGGCCGGGAATGCCGAGATGGAGCACCGCGTCGCGCCGCGCGCGGCCGAAGCGTTCGTGGCCGAAGAGGTGTTCAAGACCAGGGACCGGACCGGCATACTCCTCTTCATCAGCCTTCTGGAACACCGCGTGCTCGTGGTTGGCGATGAAGGGATCAACGCCGCCGTGGATAAAGCAGAATGGGACGACGTGGTTGCGACCGTGGTCGCGGGACTCAAGGGCGGAACGCCCGCCGAAGGCCTGCTGAAAGCCATCGGGATGTGCGGAGAACTGCTCCATCGTCAGGGAGTGAAGCGCAAACCGGATGACACGGACGAGCTGTCGGATCGCCTGAGGATGCGCGACCGATGAGAACATATCAGACCACCGTTCCCGCCGCGCTGGCGATTCTCGCCGGCATCCTGCTGGTCTGCCTGGTACCTCTTGCCGCCGAAGCAACCGAGGTCCCATTCCTCGCCGGGCGCGTCAATGACACCGCCGAGATGCTCTCGGCCGAGACGGAGAGCCAATTGGAATCCCTGCTCGCACAGCACGAGGATTCCACCTCCAATCAAGTGGTGGTGCTGACCATTGCCTCATTGGAGAATGAAGCGATCGAAGAATACTCCATACGCGTGGTGGACACGTCCAAACTGGGACAAAAAGGAAAAGACAACGGCGTGTTGCTCCTGATTGCCAGGGATGACCGCCAGGTGAGGATCGAGGTCGGGCGGGGACTGGAAGGCGCGCTGACGGACTTGACCTGTTCCCACATCATTCGCAACGAGATTGTCCCGAATTTCAAGAGCGGAGAGTACGAGCGGGGTGTTCGTGCGGGAGTGGATGCCATCCTTGCCGCTATCGCAGGAGAGTACACGGCGGACGAGGAAGACGGCGTGGAAGAACTCGGTGTGAACATCATCGCCTTCCTCTTCTTTCTCCTGGTCGTGGGCCTCTTCACCGTGATTGCATTGGTCACCCCGGGGTGTGCGGGTTGGTTTCTCTATGCGTTTCTGCTCCCCTTCTGGGCAGCGTTCCCATTCGCCACCCTGGGCTCACCTGTCGGGCCGGCCCTTGGTATCCTGTACGCCGTCGGCTTCCCCATACTGAAGCTCCTCCTTCCCAAGAGCGATTGGGGAAAGAAGGTGGTCAAGGGGATGGGATCAGCGCTGGCTTCGGGCCGCGGAGGCAGAGGCGGCTGGAGCTCCGGCGGGAGCAGATCCTCCGGCGGCGGATTCTCTGGCGGCGGCGGGAGCTTCTCCGGCGGTGGGTCGTCAGGTAGCTGGTAGCGCACTCTGATCGGACGATCCCGCGCTACAGTCTGCGGGATTCGGCAGGATGACGAAAAACTTGGGAGTGACAAAGATGATCAGCTGGAACACGGTTCCACAGATTGCTGCGCGGTTTTTCAGCTGCGCCATCGCCCTCGTCGGGATTCTTCTCGCGGGTGCTCTACACGGGTCAGCGTACGGCGAGGAAGGGATGTACCCGCTTACCGAGCTGAAGCATCTGGACCTCAGGGCCAAAGGGCTGACGCTCAGCGCCGAGGAACTATACAATCCCGAGTCCGTGAGCCTGATCGATGCCATCGTCAATATCGGCGGGTGCACGGGTTCCTTCGTCTCTCAGGACGGATTGATTCTGACCAACCACCATTGCGCCTTTTCCGCCGTGCAGGCGGCAAGCACGCCTGAACAGGACTACGTCACGCATGGCTTTCTGGCGGTGCAACGGAAAGACGAACTCCGTGCAAGGGGGAACACGGTGAGGATTATCGAATCGTACAGAGATGTCTCCCGCGAGGTGCTCTCGGTGGTCGTAGATACGATGGCACCCGGAGATCGCGCGCGGGCGCTTTCCGCCAAGACGAAGGCAATCGTAGCCGAAACGGAAAGCCAGCATCCGGGAAAGAGGGCCGAAGTTGCGGAGATGTTTGCGGGGCGGACCTATGTGCTTTTCGTCTATATCTACCTGCGCGATGTGCGCCTGGTGTATGTGCCGCCGCGGGGGATTGGAGAGTTCGGCGGGGAGGAGGACAACTGGATGTGGCCCCGCCATACGGGTGATTTTTCCTTCCTCCGTGCCTATGTGGGGCCCGATGGCTCGCCGGCAGACTACGCGCCCGAAAACATACCCTATAGGCCAAAGCGTTGGCTGCGCATACAACCCGCCGGTGGCAAGGAAGAGGATCCTGTGTTCATCCTCGGTTATCCCGGGAGAACCTACAGGCACCGGACGTCCCACTTCCTGGCGTATGAGCAGGACGGCAGGCTTCCGGCGGTCGCCGACCTGTATGAATGGCAGATTGCGACGATCCTTAGCATGGGCGCGTCCGACCGGGGCATTGCGTTGAAGTATGATGATCGCGTGAAGTCGCTCTCCAATACGTCCAAGAATTCACGGGGCAAAACCCAGGGGTTGAAACGCCTGCAACTCGTCAAGGCAAAAAGTGACGAGGAAGAAAGAATGCAGGCGTTCATCATGGCGGATGCAACCCTTCGATCCAGGTACGGCACAATGCTTCGGGATATCGGCGATGTATACAAATCCATGACCGCCACTGCGGCATTCGAGACGCTCATGGACAATCTGCGCGTTGCTTCCGCCCGGTTTGCACATGCACTCACCGCGGTTGAAGGGGTTAGGTAATTGCGCAAACCCGATCTACAACGGGAGACATCGTTCATGGAGCGGAACCTCGCGCGCACAAAGGACGGCGTGCGAATGGCGCTCAGGAACTACCATGAACCTGTTGATCGCGCGCTCCTCGCGGAGGATCTGCGCCGCCTGAGGAATCTGCCGAAAGAACAGCATCACCCGATCCTGGATTCCATCTTTGCGGAGATGGAAAGGGAGGGAGGGACCGAAAAGTGGCTGGATCGACAGTATGCCGGGGCGACCCTACGGACGGCCGAAACAGTCTTCGCACTTATGGAATCATCCCCGGAACTCGTCGATCAATCCGCAGATCCCTTCGTGCGGATGGCACGCCGACTGGCTCCGTTGTATCAGATGCTGAGAGAACGGAGACAAGATCGGGATGGCCGGTTGAACAAACTCCACGCCGATTTTGTTGAAGTGAAGCAGGCATATCAGAAAGCGACATTCATTCCGGACGCAAACAACACCATGCGTCTTACCCTGGGGAGAATCCGGGGTTATGCGCCGGCAGACGCAACCGCGTACCGTCCCTTCACGACCATCAAGGGCATTGTGGAGAAGGCGAGGGATGTCGAGCCGTTCCGACCGCCAGAGAAGCTCCTAACGTTGTACCGGGAACGGCGCTACGGCAAATACGCGCATCCCGCGCTCGGCTCTGTTCCGGTGGCCCTGCTCTATGACCTGGATACCACGGGGGGGAATTCCGGCAGCCCGCTCCTGAATGCCGCCGGAGAGGTGATCGGGGTGAATTTCGATCGCACGTTTGAGGCCACGATCAATGATTATGCCTGGAGCGAGGAATACAGCCGGTCCATCGCCGTGGATATCCGTTATGTGCTCTGGGTGACGGAGTACATCGGGGGGGCACAACATATACTGCGTGAGCTCGGAGTTTAGTGGGGAAGCATGCGAATACGAGGGAATTGTCCCGTTCCGTCGTCGAGAAACCGGGTCAGAATCCCGTGCGCTTGAATTCCTCGGCATGCGTTGGTATCTTGTGGTGAATATTTCAATCCCGTTCATGAACACGCCCGTCGCCATCCTTTCGACAATTGCACTGGCCGCCTGCCTGCAGGGTGCCGCTGCAATCTCCCCGGCGCTCTCCCAAACGACCGATGACGCTGATGCGTACGTCCTCTCCGGCCACTCTGGCAGTATTCTCGCCCTCACGTTCAGCCCTGATGGCAAATACCTGGTGAGCGGTGGGGAGGACGAAGCTCTCCGGATCTGGGAAAAGCAGGGAGCTGTGTACGAGCTCCGCAACAGCATCGAAGCGGACCGGACGATCCACGCCGTGTCCTTTTCCCCGGACGGCCGTTTGTGCATGGAGACCGGGGATAGGATCCGCGACACGGACAATCACCTCGGTGTCTGGTTTGCGGGCGGAGCTTCCATCAGCCGCAAGCCGCTGACGGACACCTGGAATGTGGATGTCCATGCGCTCGCCGTGAACCGCAAGAAGAACAGGATTGCCTGCGGCCTCGGTGATTACACGGTGAAACTTCTGGATGCCACGACGCTTCGGCCGGTCTCGGTCCTCGAGGGGCACACAAGCGCCGTCAGAGCCGTTGCGTTCAACCGTGACGGAACGCTTCTGGCTACCGGCAGTGAGGATGGTTCCATCCTGCTCTGGAACACCGGAACGGGTAGAACATCCGGCACGCTCGCAGGGCATGCGGGAGAAGTCCTGGCACTCGCGTTTCATCCGAACGGGAAGACGCTTGCGTCTGCGGGCGCCGATCAGCAAGTGATCATCTGGACGATCGCCACCAAAACGATCGGAAAGACGCTTCAGGGTCACACCGACGACATCACGTGCCTCGCAATCAGTCCCGACGGGAAGACGCTTGCCTCCGGCAGTCTGGATCACACGGTGCGGCTTTGGTCACCGGACAAGGGGACGGAGATCCGGACGCTTCTCGGACATGACGACGCCGTCCGGTGCCTTGCCTTCGCACCTTCCGGCGGAATTCTGGCGAGTGCCGGAAATGACAATACCATCCGGCTCTGGACTCTCGGCCAGGTTCCGCGCAAACTCCCGCCCGCGGTTGCGGATGTTCCCAGGACCGAAGCGCCGGAACCGGGGAGCATACGCATAACGCTTCTCGAACCATCTCCCTCACGCGGAATGAAAATCGTGCAGCAGAGCGAGAAGGTCACGATCAAAGGGAGGGTGAAATCGGCCTCGATCGTCAGGAAGGTGTATGTCAATGAGCAGGAAGCCCGTCTGACCAAGGCGGGTGATTTCTCGATTGCCATGCCTCTGGACGAAGGCGAGAATGTCATCACCGTCCGTGCCGTCGATGCAAAGCAGCAATCGACAGAAGAGACGTTCACCGTCACGCGTGAATCTCCGTCCATCTCCCAGAAACTCGCTACCGGCCGGGGGAAGGAATACGCGCTGCTCATTGCCCTGGATGAGTATGACGAGTGGAAGGAACTTGTGAATCCCGTGAACGATGCGAAGGCGATTGCCGCGGAGTTGAACGGATCCTACGGTTTCCAAACCGAGCTGCTCACAAACCCCACACAGGCGGAGATCCTCTCCACGCTGCGCAAGTACGCTGCGCGAACATATGCCGACGGGGATCAGCTCTTCCTCTTCATTGCCGGACACGGCCAGTTCGATGAGGTGCTCGGCGACGGCTATATCGTAAGCCGCGATTCACGTCTGGATGATGACATCAAGACCAGCTACATCTCTCACTCCACCCTGCGAACGGTGATCAATAACATCCCGTGCCGTCACATTCTCCTGGTCGTGGATGCGTGCTTCGGCGGAACATTCGATCCGTTGATAGCGGCAAACGGCAGGGGCGATGACGAGTACAGTCAGGTCACGAAGGCTGAATTCATCGAGCGAAAACTACGCTTCAAGACGCGCCGCTTCCTGACATCAGGAGGCAAGGAGTACGTTCCGGATGGCCGGCCCGGACAGCATTCGCCATTCACCAGACAGCTTCTGGAAGCGCTGCGCAGCTATGGCGGCAAAGACGGCATCCTCACACTCGGCGAGATCCAGCAGTACATCGAGAAAGTGACCCCCGAGCCCCGGGCCGGCGAATTCGGCACCAACGATCCCGGCAGCGACTTTCTCTTCATCGCACGGTAGCCTCCATGGCGCGCGCGGACGCGACGCTTCTCCGGACGCATTACACATTCCCGCTATGAACGCGCACATCGACACTCCACAGGTGTTGTCACGAAGACCGGGGGCCCGCATGAGCTCGTGGGGCGTGATGCTTCTGTTCCTCATCCCGGGCATCCTGCCTGCCCAGGTCCCGGATTGGGTTGAGAGGATGGGGGAGTCTCCCTCCCACCCCTCTTCGACGTACCTCACCGGATTCGGTGTCTCCCATCTCAAACCGGGCAAGACCAAGGATGAGGCGTTGGGAGAAGCGGTGAACGCCGCCCGCCGCCATGCCGCGGAAAAGATTCGCGTATCCATTCTGGGGACCGTGGAATCGCGCACGGAGGAACGGGATACGTCCCTTCAACAGTACTTCAGCGCGGTGACTGAATCCCGGACGATCCTGGAGCTGGAAGGTCTGGACAACATCACGTACCTTGACGCCGGTGCCGATCTCCTGTATGCCCTGGCATTCGCCCGAAAAGACCAGTTGGCCGAGAGATACTCCCGGCTTGCCGGCGTGGTGCGTGCGCGGTTGAATGCCCACGTGCAGAATGGACGGATGGCAGCAACACGGAATGACGCCGGAACCGCGCTTGCGGCCTACGTGCAGGCCTTGCCGCTCTTCCGACAGCTGGAAGAGCTTGAGGGGATCCTGGTGGTCCTGCGTGAAGGCGGCGCTCTTCCTGCGGGGGGAGCCGGGCGGGAATCTCGCGATGCAGAGCTGGCTGCCGAAGTCGAAACGGAGCTGTCAAACCTCCTCAAGCGGCCGGTACGGACACTCGACGATGCGGCTGCGCTCTTGATCCATATCCTCTCGGGACAGATTGGCGAAGGGCGCGCGACGTTGAGCATTGAACCTCCGTCATTGGAGGACACGCGGTCGGGAAGTCCATTCTCCCGTCATCTCTACGAAGCTCTGCTTGCCAGTGCCGCAACAGTGCCAGAATGGAAGATCCTTGAAGTGGACACGCCACGCGTAATGCGCGGCGGCGTGGAGGCAGGAGACCACATCATGGTGCGCGGGACCTATCGGGACGTGTCCGGAGGTGTGCACGTGCGCCTCCTCGCGCGGGACACAGATGGGGGTGCAATCGTGGGCAGCGCGGCAGTGACCATCAGCGATGCCATCGTGGGAGCCGCCGGGTTCTCCACATTGCCGGCAAATTACACGGACGTGGCCCCCGATCTGCGCAAGTTCGAAGAGCACATCGCTCCGCAAGGAGGCCTGCACATTGAGCTGTGGACGAACAAAGGGGGTGAGAATCCGGTGTTCGTCAAAGGCGAGCGCATGCGCGTCTTCGTGCGATCGAACATGCCATGCGTTGTGCGGCTGATCTACCATCTGGCCGACGGTCAACGGACGGTCCTGATGGATGGCCACCGGATCAGTGCCGGGGAAGCGGGAGAGGCGGTCCGCGTGCCGGGAGAATTCGAATGCGATGCCCCGTACGGCGCCGAGGTGTTGCAGGCCTTCGCATCCACCACGTCTCTCCCACGGCTTGACGTCGAGCACCGCGACGGCTATGCATTTGTCACCGGCTCGCTCGACGACATACTGCGCACTTCACGCGGGCGTCCTCGAGGCGGGACGGGATCGTTTATCGCCGAGGCACGCGTGGTGGTGACAACCATGCCGGAATAGTCTTTGTGATAAGAAAATCGTATCGTTGCTGGACTCTGAACGGGCTGTTTCGTAAATTTCAGTAATAACACTCCTTTTCATATGTGGAATACCTCATGGAATTAGGACGCGTCGAGGGCACCGTGGTATCCACTGCCAAAACGGGCCGCCTGAAGGGCTTCAAGCTCCTGCTGGTCAACCTGATCGGGCCCGATGCGTCACCCGGCACGAACCACGTTGTCGCCGTCGACGCGGTGGGTGCCGGCGAAGGTGAAGTCGTCATCGTTGTTCGCGGGAGTTCTGCACGTCAGGTTGACGAGCTCTCCACGATCCCCACCGATACCAGTATCGTTGCCATTGTCGATTCCATCGAATACAAGGGCAAAACGGTTTTCCGGAAGAACTCCTGAGATGAAGCTGGGCAAAGTAACGGGAAAGGTCTGGGCCACGGCCAAGGATCCCAAACTGAACGGACTTACCCTGTACATCATGCAGCCCGTGGACGAGGCCGGAAAGGCACTGGGAGGCGAGCTCGTTGCCGTGGACACGGTCGGTTCACGTGAAGGAGATCTCGTGTACTGGGTCGGGGGAGCGGAAGCCACCTTCGCATTCCCCCAACGCCAGATCCCAAGCGATGTATCCATCATCGGGCTCGTTGACCGGCTCGATCTCCACCGCGACTGACTCCATGATCCTCTGCAAAGTCGTTGGTAATGTTGTTTCGACTGTCAAGCACGATGCCTACAAGAGCGTCAAGGTGCTCATCGTGCGGCCCGTCACTCCGGACGGCAAGCTCAAATCCGGGACGATGATAGCTGTGGATACCGTGGGTGCCGGTGAAGGGAACACCGTGCTTGTGGCGTCCGAGGGACGGGCGGCTATGGAGATACTTGGCTTCTCCGCCCGCCAGCCGCTCCGGAGCGTGATTG
>JADLEA010000144.1 GCA_020846365.1 Bacteroidota bacterium | reverse complement strand
TCCTGCACTCCATGGTCCCCACTGCCAACGACGACCTCAAGATCCCGGCCCACTTTCATGATCGCGCTCCTTGCAGGAATGTCTACGCCTCACCGTCTGTGCATCGAGAACGGTACCAGAATTGCATACGGAGGACGCAGAGGAAAGTTACAGCACGCACCCCGTGCCGCGAGGATGGGTGATGAGAATCAACCGACGGAGAATCCGCGCACGCTATCGCTCCGGCGGCGTGGGGGCTCGGGGTGCGGCACGCGCTACTGCTCCGGGGATGGGGGACCTCAAGTGCCACGTGCGCTACTGCTGTGACGGTGGGGGGCCTCAAGTGCCGCGTGCGTTACCGCTCCGGCGGACCTGGGCGTACGGGTGCAAACCGCTTAAACCCATACCCCTTTTCTTTGAGGACCGATAGCAGTTCATCCAGGCGATGGTAGAACTTGTCCGTCCGGTCACTGTGGGTGCCGATGTGAAGCAACAGGATGAAGCCATTCAAGCCGGAGGGCGTCAGCTGCTCATGACGCAGGATCCGCGCAAAGATCGAGTCCGTGGAGAGATATCTCGCCCCCATCAAGGGGGTCGTGTAGTCGGCATGCGATGGAGTGCCCGGGGTATAGTTGATGAGCGTCAATCCTTCCGCACGGGTCCAGACCGCTATCGAATCATTGTACCATTCATACGGAGGAAGAAAAACCGGTGCATCCTCTCTCCTGATCCCGAACGTCTGCATCGATCTGTAGTTGTCAGCGAGATCGCGTCTGAATTCTTCTCGAGAAACCAGAAGGGAGTCCCGGCATTCCCACGATGCGTACAGCAAATGTCTGTCAGAATGCGCGCCCAGATAGTGGCCATCTGCCAACAACCCGCGGATGATCGCGCTGTTCGCAGAGTCGCGATAGAAATCGCCGGTGAAAAAGAACGAAGCAGACACCGCGTGCCGCCGCAAGACGTCCCGTATCACCTCGCCGCCGTCGGCATACTCATGTCCACTGAAGATCAGGTAGAGCGAATGCTCCCGCGGATCCTCCCTGACAAGCGCCCCGTGATCATACAGACGACGATCCTGAGCAACAAGGGAGAAAGAAAGCAGAAGTGGTATCGTGGTGATGCAGATGCGCAGACGAAGCAATCGGCCGGAGAGCGAAATCACTCTCGGGAGGCATCGCAGTACGAACACGAACTCGCTGAATCTCCAGGATGGCAAAATCTGTCTGACGGATGACCGCGGCGTATCAAGGATGCTCACGGCCTCCTTGCGGGGATGCGCATGTATTTCGTATCTTGGGTCACGCACATTGACAACCACGTCTTGCTTGAGAGGAATCTTATGGCCGAACAATTCTCGCATCTTCCACCTCTGGAATCGCCATACGGGCTCTCCGACGAGCAGGTCAAGAAGTACCAGACTGAGGGGCACATCATGCTCCGCGGTTTGGCCTCCCCCGAAGAGGTTGCCGCGTACCGGCCGTACATCCGCAGCGTGCTCGAAGAGGTCACGGAACGAAAAGCAAAACAGGGCCGGCCTGGCGGCTACGCGTCGTTCTTCGCGCAGGTGACGAATGTCTGGCGGTTGCACGACGCGGCGCTGCGGTTTGTCATCGCCAGGCGTTTCGCCCGCGTCGCCGCCGAGCTCATGACCGCACCCGGCGTCCGTCTCTATCATGACCAGGCCTTGTTCAAGCCCGCCGGAGGAAAAGCAACACCGTGGCACCAGGATCAGGTGTATTGGCCTCTCGACACCCCCCGCACCATCACGATGTGGATGCCGCTGATCGACCTCACCAGGGAAATGGGAACGATGGTCTTCGCTGCGGGATCCCACCGCGAAGGTCCCCTGACACAACTCGCAATCTCAGATGCGTCGGATGCGTTCTTTGACCGGCTGGTCCGCGATCGAGGATTCTCCCTGCAGAGCTACGATCTGAAAGCCGGAGATGCAACGTTTCATGCGGGGTGGACCGCCCATGCCACCCATCCCAACTCGAGCGGTAGCGTGCGCGAAGTCATGACCATCATCTACTACGCCGACGGCGCACGCATCGTCGAACCGGACAACGAATACCGCCGCGTGGATATGGAAGCATTCCACCCCGGCCAACGCCCCGGAGAGCCGGCAGCCAGCGCGCTTAATCCGCTTCTGTACAGTAAGGTGGGTTGAACACCGGCGCGCTTCGTCCCGGCTTGAGCCGTTGTGCCGGCTGTTTTCACCGAGTCAGGGCCATCTTAACCGTTGCGCTTCGGATGTTTCCGCCGCTCTCGATGACACGGAGTCGGGCAAAGTATATTCCTGATGCCATCGGGCCGGGGGCCCACTCCTGAACATACGAACCCGGAAGCGCAGCGCCATTCCGGAGTACCGCAACAATCTGACCGAGAGTGTTGAGGATTTCCAGCCGCACCAACGCCGCATTCGGCAGCGAATACCTCAGGCGCGTGGACGGGTTGAAGGGATTGGGATAGTTCTGGTCCAGGGCGAACGCCATACCGACACTTCCGCCCTCCTCCGGTTGTGCGTGCGTGGGTGCGACCCGCACCCAGCGAACCGCATCGAACACGATTTCCTGATCAGCTACACTGGAACGGTGGCCGAGCCGGACTGCACCCCCCTCGCCCGCGTTGAAGTGGAACACGCCCAGCGAAACCCAGTTTTTGCTGATGAGCTTCTGGTTGATGAACGCCGAATCCCGTCCCCCCGCGTGTGTGATCTCATAGCGCGCGTCTGTGGCATTGCTGAGCTCGATAAACGCCTGAACATCGTAGTCCCCTTCCGCGGGAAGCACCGGTCTCCATTCGGCAAAGAACGTGTCCACGGGCCCGGCAGTGGTCAGGGTGTACCATAGGTGCCCCTGGAATCCTCTGTTCAGATCGCGCCAGGCGGACATGGAGGCCGGAGGCGCATTATTCAGCGTGAAGCCGCTGCTGAACTGAAGATCGTCGACGACGGTGTCAGCCACGGCAAGGGCGGTGTACCGGGTAGAGATACACCACGCGACCTGCGTGAGGTTCTGGTAGCCGTTGTTGTAGCCGGGCCAGTCGTACAAGACATTCTTCCCGGCCGCGTTCATGTATCCCTGGTTCTTGTTGCCGTAGGGGTCATTGAACACCAGCGTGTGGGCTTCCGCCCCGAATCCATGCGCGAGCACCAGATGCCCGGAGGTGGTCAGCAACACGCACATGCTGAACGGATAACCGGCGCTGATGTCTGCCGCGGCGGTGCTGTATGCGGTGCCCTCCGTTTGCGTCGCGCTGAAACCGTGAGTTCTGTAGTACTCCGCCATTCTGGTATGCGGACTCCCCGAACCGGTCCACATGTATCCATATCCACCCTGCCCGTTGACACCGTTCGGATCTTCCGCGGCAGAAACAAAGTCGATCCCTTTGAATCTGTACGGCGAGGCAACATAGTTCCCCCATGACGTTGAGTGACGCGAGGGCCAGCTGCAGGATATGACCCAGGGTGGGAGGACGTGATAGTAGGCGAGGACCATGATGGCCTGTGTCGGAGCGCATGCCCAGTGCCCATTGAACCAGTCGGGCGTATCATAGACCTGGTGCACGTAGGGAATATCCAGTGCCGACACGGATGCCGGAGCCGCCGAGGGGACTGATGGCCGGAACGTCAAGCCCCCTGCTGAAGCGATCCTGGCGACGGCACCCTTGAGTAAGGGTACGGTGCCATCCAGAGACTGGACGCGCACTTCACGGGAGGTACATGTGTGAAAGAGCACAGCCCGCCCATCCGGCGTGACAGAGGGATCCATCGCGAACTCATCCGTCGTTTCCGTCAGGCACCGTTCGTTCGAACCGTCATACGCGATCGAGTAGATGTCGGAGGCCACGACGACATCCCGTTCGCTGATTGTGCGGTGGAAGAGAAGCGTGTGCGAATCGGGAGTCCATGAGGGATTCGAGCCGGGTCCGAGGCGATAGGTGCGTTTTGAGGCGAGATCATACACGGAGAGGATCCCGTGCAGCGTCGAATACACAAGCCGGCTCCCGGAAGGAGACCAGACCGGCGCGAAGAAGCCGGAAGATCTGTCGGTGATGCATGCGCGGTTTCCCCCGCCAAGGTCCATCAGCCAGAGCTGATCGTCAATGTCATTGTATGCCACAAAGCGTGCATCAGCTGATACGGGGGCGATGTTCGCGTACGTCCCGAGCCCGTACCGCTCAGCCGTGAGGCCGTTGGTGATGACCAGATCCTCACCGACCGTGAACGCCATTCTCCCATCTGTCGTGAAGCTCACCTGCCCGACGCGCGGTTCCGGACCGGTGAGGTGGCGAAGCCGGCCGTTCGCGGGGTCCAGGACCGCCGCGATCTGCAGTCCGGCCTCCGTGACAACTTTGCACCCCACGCGGTCTCCGGAGGGCGAGACGGTGTAGTAGAGGCCAATCCCCGGGCCGGAAGCGAGTTCATGGAGGGTGTCGTTCCGCACGACATACAGTGCGGAGCCGAAGGTGTTCGTGCAGACCACGCCGGAGGAGGTGTGCGAAGGTTTCGCGAGGTACCCGTTCTCTTCCGCCGACCCCCCGCTGCACACGACTGTCGGCATCGCCAGCATTGCAGCCACCAACCAGAATCCAAACCGCATATTCGCCCTTTCTTTTTCGACCATAGACAACGTAAGGGAATCCGGCATCAATGACAATGGAACCCATCCCTGCGCCTCGCGGCAGTCCGGGCGTGGACCGTCCATGAAACAATGGTTAATAGATGAAACATCCCCCGAAATCGGTTGCTTCTCTGGGAATCATGGTGCATCTTATAGGTGTATGACACCACGTGAACGATGGCTTGCGCTCTTCGACGGTGCAAAGCCAGACCGCATCCCCACGGACTACTGGGCAACAGACGAAGTCACGGCGCGGCTCCTCAGGGAACTGCGATGCGCCGACAAAGAGGCACTGTACACCCGCCTGCATATTGACGGCGTCGTTCATATCAATCCCGTGCGCACATCAGCCCACTTTCCGGGAGACGAATCGGCGGATATCTGGGGATTGCGCAGGACCGCGATAGACTACGGCAACGGCTCCTATGAGGAGTTCGCCAACCATCCCTTCGCGGAGATGACGACGGTCGAGGAAGTGCACGCGTATCCGTGGCCGAATCCCGATGACCATGATTTTGAGCGGTTCCGGAAGGAGATTGAATCTGCTCCCCACCACCGGATCGTGCGCTCCGGCGAATATGAGCCGTTTCTGCTCTACTGCGCGCTGCGCGGCATGGAACTGGCAATGATGGACCTCCTGGCGGACCAGGAGATGGTGGATGCGGCGCTGGACCACATTTTTGACTACTACTATGCCGTCAACGAGCGCACATTCGAGATCGGCAAAGGCCGGATCGACATGACCTATGTTGCCGAAGATATGGGCGGCCAGACCGGACTCCTCTTCGGCATCCCTGAAATACGGCGGTTCATCCTCCCGCGGCAGAAGAAGATGGCCGATCTCGCGCGAAGCTTCGGGATCCACATCTTCTATCACACGGACGGCGCAGCCCGCGATATCATCCCCGACCTGCTGGATGTCACGGGCATTGAGATCCTCAACCCGATTCAATGGCGTTGCCCGGGGATGGAGCGGGAAGGTCTGGTGCGGGATTTTGGAAAGCGCGTGATCTTTCACGGCGCGATCGACAACCAGCACACCCTCCCCTTCGGCACCGCCGAAGACGTGAGGTCCGAAGTCCTGGAGAGCATCCGCATCTTCTCCGGGGCACGATGGATATGCGCGCCCTGTCATAATCTGCAGCCGGTCACGCCTACCAGCAACATTGTCGCACTGTACGAAACCATACACGAACACGGAACACTGTAATCACATTTCGCAGGAGACCTGCCCACATGGAAGATCTGAAGAAGCTATACGATGCAATTCTGACGGGGAATTTCAAAGCGGCAAAAGAAATCACGCAGCAGGCTCTCGCTGCGGGCGCGGATCCTCAGGAAATGGTGCAGAAACACATGATCCCGGCAATGGACGAGGTAGGGCGGCGGTACGAGGCGAATGAATACTTTGTTCCTGAGTTGCTCATCTCCGCCCGCGCGATGAAAGCCTCGCTGGAGTTCATCCGCCCGCTCCTTGCGGCCAAGGGTGCGGAGCCGGCCGGACGCGTTGTCATCGGAACCGTGAAGGGCGACCTCCACGACATCGGGAAAAACCTGGTTGCCGCCATGCTGGAAGGCGCAGGGTTCGAAGTGATCGACCTCGGCGTGGATGTTCCGCCCGAGAAGTTCATCGCCGCCCTGAACGAGAAGCATGCGCACCTTGTGGCGATGTCAGCCCTCCTGACCACCACCATGAACTCGATGAAGACGACCGTAGAGGCCATCAAGTCCGCCGGCGTACGCGCGAAAGTGAAGATCATGATCGGCGGCGCTCCGGTTACCGAGAAGTACGCGGAAGAGATCGGCGCCGACGGCTATAGCACAAACGCCAACGGTGCGGTGGCGCTCGCGCGCAGACTCATGGCCGCCTGAACCCCCGTAAAAGGATTGTGAGCACGATGCATCCGACTCTTGATCGCCTTCTTCGCAAAACGCCTGTGATTACGGATGGTGCCTGGGGCACGCAGCTCCAGGCACTGGGCCTCCCTCCCGGAGAGTGCCCCGACGGCTGGAATCTCTCCCACCCGGAGAAGGTGCGGCGCGTGGCGCAGTTCTATGTCGACGCCGGCAGCAACGTCATTCTCACCAACACCTTCAGAAGCAACCGCATAGCCCTGGAAGGATTCGGCCTGGCAGATCGGGTTGCCGAGATCAACGCCGGCGGCGTGCGGATCTCCCTCGCCGCCGCGTCCTCCCGAGCCACAGTGCTTGCATCCATCGGACCAACAGGCAAAATGCTGATGTCGGAGGAGGTCACCGCGGAGGAGATGGCATCGGCGTTTCAAGAACAGGCAAAGGCCCTCGCCGAGGCGGGCGCAGCCGGCCTGGTCATCGAAACCATGTCGGACCTGGAGGAAGCAAAACTGGCTGTCAAGGCAGCCCGCGCGACCGGACTGCCCGTCGTGGCTTCGATGGTCTTCGATTCCGGCAAGGAAAAAGACCGCACGATGATGGGTTCGACACCGGAGCAGGTGGCGGAGGAACTTGCCGCCGCCGGTGCCGATGTGATCGGCGCCAACTGCGGACTGGGCATGAAAGGGTATATCCCGATTGCCAGGAGACTCCGTGCCGCGACAACACTCCCCGTCTGGATCAAGCCGAATGCCGGCCTGCCCGAAATGGTCAATGGCTCGATAACGTACCGGACCTCCCCGGAGGAGTTTGCCACGCAGGCGCTTGCACTGCGTGAGGCCGGTGTGGCGTTCATCGGAGGATGCTGCGGAACTTCGCCCATGTTCGTGCAAGCACTCGCACACACCTTGCGCTGACGCGAGTCTCATCAAGCAGCCGGCCCCGACCACATGAAACTCAACCTCGTTTCCTGCGAAGTCCTCTATCGCGAACTGTGCCACCTGATAGCGCGCTCGCCGCATCAGGTCGACCTCAGCTTCTTACCCAAAGGTCTGCATGACATCGGCGCAACCGGGATGGTCGAACGCCTGCAGGCGGCAGTGGACACCGCTGATGCTCCCGGCGTTGATGCCGTGCTTCTCGGGTACGCGCTCTGCAACAACGGGATCGTGGGCCTCCGCGCCCGCCGGGTTCCCCTCGTGGTCCCCAGAGGACATGATTGCATGACGCTCTTCTTCGGCAGCCGTGACGGGTACATGCGCTATTTTCAGGATAACCCGGGAACGTATTTCCTGACCTCGGGATGGATAGAGCGGGGCGGCGGACCGACAGGCGAACTCAGGCAACTGTCGATCCAGAACAAACACGGCATGGATATGACGTATGAAGAGCTGGTGGAGAAGTACGGCGAAGAGAACGCACGGTTTCATTTTGACGAGCTCTGCGACATGACCAAACACTACCGCCAGATCACCTACATCGCCATGGGCGTGGAGCCGAATGCGCTGTTCGAAGAGGCCGCGAAGGCCCGTGCCCGTGAGCATGGCTGGACCTTTGACCGCGTTCAGGGAAATCTCTCGCTTCTGCAACGGCTGGTGTGCGGTGAGTGGGATGGGCCGGATTTCCTGATCGTCCCGCCGGGACACAAGATCGTCCCGACCTATGATGACCGGATCATAGCTGCGGAGCCGGATCGCACGTGAGCGAGACTGTCCGCATCCGCCTGCGTCCGATGGGCGTCGATATCGACACCCCCCGGGGCACCCCCCTGCAAGACGTGTTGTTCTCGTATGGCGTCGAATTTCCCTGCGGCGGCAATGGAAGGTGTAAAGGCTGCCGCGTGCGCGTCATTGAAGGATCCCTCCCGGTCACCCCCGCCCAGGAAACCATGCTCTCGGCCGACGAGCGCGCCGCCGGGTGGCGCCTTTCGTGCCAGTGCCGTGCCGAAGAGGATCTCACGCTCGAACTGGCACAGTGGGAGGCCCAGATCCTCGCCGATACGTCGGCGTTCGCATTCACCCCCCGCCAGGGATACGGCGTCGCGGTGGATGTCGGGTCTACGACTCTGGTGGCACAGCTGCTCGACCTCAGTCGTGCGGAGGTGCTCGCTGTCCGGAGTGCCTTGAATCCACAGGCACGCTACGGCGCAGACATCATGAGCCGCGTCGCCCACGCTGTCGAGCCCGCCGGACGAGCCACACTCGTCAAAGCACTCCGCAAGCACATCGGCAAAATGCTGGGAGAACTCCTGGAAGCCCATCCTGACCAATCCCGCACAATCCACGACGTCGTGCTGGTTGGGAACAGCGTGATGCATCACCTCTTCTGCGACATTGATGTCACGCCGTTTTCCCACTATCCCTTCCAACCCGAAACGCTCGCCCAAAGGGCGTTCACCGCCAGGGAATTGGGCTGGAATCTTCCGGGAGACCCGGGCGTCCGGTTCCTTCCCGGCATCGGGGGTTTCGTGGGAAGTGACATTCTCGCCGGCGTGCTTGCCACCGGCCTTCACCGCTCGCAGGATGTTCAGGTCCTCGTTGATCTGGGAACGAACGGTGAGATCGTCGTGGGGAACCGTGATCGGCTCCTCTGCGCCTCCACAGCAGCAGGCCCGGCTTTTGAGGGAGCGCGTATCTACATGGGGATGCGCGCCTCCACAGGTGCGGTTTCCGCGGTTCACGTGAAAGACGGGCACCTCGAGTGCCGCGTCCTGGGCAACGTCCCGCCCCGGGGTATATGCGGGAGCGGTCTTGTTGATGCGGTGGCTTCCGCACTCACGCTCGGGCTGGTCAAGCCCGGTGGGCGGTTTGAGGATGGCGGAAGCTCGCTGATGCTTTGTCCCCCTGTTAAGGTCTCCCAGACGGACATTCGCGAGCTCCAACTGGCGAAAGGGGCAATCGCCGCGGGGATCCGGTTGCTCATCCGGGAGTTTGGAACGACGCACGAGCAAGTGACAAAGGTCCTTCTGGCCGGCGCGTTTGGCAACTACGTGGACACCGACAGCGCCCGGCGCATCGGTCTGCTGCCATTCGAGAGCGCGCAGATTCATCCCTCGGGCAACACGGCCCTGCTGGGGGCCAAGATCGCGCTTTTCACCCCTCCGGAAACGTTTGACGAACTCGCCGGACGCATCGAGCACGTATCCCTGAGCTCGCTGGATGGTTTCCAGGATACCTACGTGGAAGAAATGCTCTTCCCGCCGGCGTTCAATTCCAATGAATGAACAGCAGTACACCTCATCTGAAGAAGGATTTTCCTGAACATGCTTTCACTCTCTGAGCGGATACTTGCTTCACCAAGACGGCTGGCTATGCCGGTGCTCTCGTTTCCGGGCGCAACACTCACGGGCACAACGGTGCACATGATGGTCACGGATGCCGGACATCAGGTTGCAGCCCAATTGGCGCTCCATAAGAAGTTCCATACGCCCTTCCTGATGTCGGCCATGGACCTGAGCGTCGAAGCGGAGGAATTCGGGTCGACGATTCAGATGTCGGACTGGGAGATTCCAACCGTCACCGGGCGGCTGGTGACTAACGGAGCGGAGATCAAAGCCCTCCGCATTCCATCCGTCGGTTCACGAAGGACACGGGTGTACCTGGACACCATCGAGCGGCTTGTTGCGTCGGTCGGGGATGCCATGGTGCTGGGGGGAATGATCGGTCCGTTCTCGCTGGCGGGGAGGCTTTTCGGCGTGAGCGAGGCGCTCGCCGAAACTGCGGGAGAACCCGAGGCAATGCATGCGCTTGTGGAAAAGGCAACGGCTTTTCTGACGGCCTACGCTCAGGCGTACAAGAAGGCGGGCGCCCACGGGGTCATTATAGCAGAACCCACCGCAGGGCTCATCTCCCCCGCATCTGTCAAGGAATTCTCCTCGCCCTATGTGAGGAGCATCGTTGAGGCGGTCGAGGACGGCGGATTCCAGATCATCCTGCACAATTGCGCCGCCCGCATCGGGCAACTCGAAGCGAAGCGCGAAGCAGGAGCGCGGATCTACCATTTCGGAAAACCCATGGACATCGGAGAAGCACTCAAGCGAGTGCCGGAAGACATCGTCATCTGCGGCAATCTGGACCCCTCCGAGGTGTTTGTCGGCTCATCCCCGGTAGAGGTGGCGTCGCGCACGAAGGCCCTGCTCGCGGCAACCGCCTCCCGCAGAAACTTCGTCATTTCCTCGGGCTGCGATATCCCGGCCCAGTCGCCCATGGCGAACCTGGAGGCGTTCTTTACTTCCGTGGGGTGAGATAAAAGCACGGCACCGCCTTCCCTTCTGCCATTCTCAGAACCATGAGCGCAAGTTCACGCGCATGGTAGTCGCCCCACATTGTCGACTCACCGCAGGGGATTTTTCTTCCGACAGGCACGTGGTCCCAGCCATTCGGCCGATGGTAGACCGAGTGAAGTATGAGTCCCTGGTGCTTCGCATCCAGGGAGAGGTACGGCTCGGCAAAGACGTTCCTGACCACGGTGAGCCCTGCCTGAACGTACCGGCGCCCATCCGCCTCTTTTCTGATTCCTCTCAGATACGCACCCAAACGGAGCAGCCCCTGCGCCGCGATGAGCGCGGCGGAACTGTCCACAGGTTCAAAGTCATTGAAGGGATCGGATGCCTTCTCCAGAAAAGCCGGCATCTTCGCCAATCCCGGCGCTCCGGTATCCCAATAGGGAATTCCGTCTGTCGGTGAATGTTGAATGTAGAAATCGGCGGCTGCCTCGGCGGTATTGAGGAACAGCGACATCACTTCCGCCTTCTTCCTCCCTTTCGGCAGGTCCCCTTCCGGCACCGTTGAAAGGAACTGGAGCTGCTCCGCGTACCCGCAGAGTATCCATGCCAGACCGCGGGTCCAGGTGGAGAAGGGGGAGTACCCCTGCTGCGAACTTGCGCAGCGGTAAGAACCGTCGTTGAGATTAAAGATGGACTCATGTGCCACGCGCCCCCGGATGTCGTACGCATCCCTCCCTTCTTCGAAGTAGACGTTGTACTTGGAGGTTGTGAAAGCGTGGATGATCAATCGCTCGAGCAGAGAGATCTTTCTGTCTTTCTCACCCATCAGCACATGCCCCAGCTGGTGCGCCACCGCCAGCACGCGAAGAGACCGGATCGTATCCGCAAACAGTGAGTGCGGGCCGTTAAAGGAGTAGATGT
>JADLEA010000143.1 GCA_020846365.1 Bacteroidota bacterium | reverse complement strand
ATCACAAAGATGTCCGGAGTCTGGGTTGTATCGAACACATGACGTGTGAATGTCACCGAATCCGCAACGCTCTGGTAGGACAACATCACTTCGACCTTCCCGTTTCCGTTGACGTCTGCACCGGCATACATTTTCGATACGAACGGGCTTTCCGCGTACGTTGTATCCCACACGCCGAGCGAATCCCAGTAGTCGATTTCATGGAAGAACGCCGGTTCGCCGGGGTAGTATATGGTGTTCGTATAGCTCGCCGGATCGGTCAAGCTGCCCGTGCCGTTGTATTCCATCGCAATAACGTTGTAGTCGGCGGAGCCGCCAACGAGGATTTCTTCCCGGCCGTTGCCGTTGAAGTCATACGCACCGATCCCCCAGTGTGAACCGGTAGTTTTTCCGGCAAGCGCCCACAAATCCTCGCCGATAATGCCGAACTGGGTGCTGTCCCGCCATACGTACACGCCGGTATCGCCCATGGCGATGGTGTTAATGACCACCTTGTAGTTGTAGTCGCCCGCACCGATGTACAGGATGCCTGCGATTTCCTTGGTACCATCGCCGTTCACATCAACCGGCTGGACGCCCATGTACGCCACGGCGTCTTCACCGAGTGACCGCATGTACTCATGGTAGTAGTTGAACGCATTGGGGTTGGTCAACGTGTCCACGGCCGGAGTCGGATAGCGATAGGAGTCCGCCCCGAGAGGGTCAATTGACCAGAAACCGTAGTAGTTCCAGTAGTGGTTGACGATTTCCTTCTGCCCGTCCCCGTCGATATCGGCAGGAATGGACTGCCACCAGGAACCGCCGGAGAACCTGTTCTCCGGATTCACAGAGGGATCCCCACCTTCGATATCCCACGAGCCAAATCCGCCGATGTCACCGACCACGCCGATGATATAGACCCTGTGATTTCGATTGGCCATGATCAGCTCATCCCGCCCGTCGCCGTCCACGTCCTCTACCGTTCCCGTTTCACGGTCCATACGCATTTCTGAAGATGCGCCCAGGAGTGCAACGAACTGGGCCGCCGGAAGCTCAAGGTCTGCCATACCCGGCAGTGCTCCGTAACCGTTGTCCGTGCCATTGTACTCAAAGACTACGACCTTTCCCGTGTATTGGGGTCCGACCGGGAAGACGATCTCGCGATTGCCGTCGCCATCCAGATCACCGTCGCGAACCCAACGGGGAGTGGAGTTGGGATTCGTGGAATACATGTTGGGCGACGACCAGACCAGTTCCAGAATGTCCGGATCTTTGAACTCGAACACATGAACGCGGCCGCCATTGGCATAGTCTGTCGAAATGATCTCCGGCTTGCCGTCTTTGTCCATGTCCTGCGTAACCCATGCGCTGCGAATGCCCTGGTCATTCCGGTAGGGCATCGTGCTGTCCGGCCCTGTCCAGTTTGCCTTGGTCTGATGCGAATTGTGTGAGGAGACGCTGCTCAACTGCGCGAACGCAGAAGCGGCGGCCAGCACCAATACGAGCAACACTGTAATGGTTCTGCTCATGCGATGACTCCTTTGTTGGGGTTAGGGATAACGTGAATCTGGGATTTGACTCTTCTACGGAACCATCTCGATGGTACACTGCGTGATCAGGAGGGCCTCAACGCACGAAAGTTCCCTCCCCCTCCCGCAGCATATCTCCGAGAAGCAGAGATGCGGCGACAACTCGAGCAGGAATGGGCCAACACCTTATCATAATAATAATACCATTCCCCGCAGGAATTGTCAAGGGGAAGTTCAGAAGTTTTTGCCCTTGTTTTTCCCCCCTAAAATCAAGCTTGCCTTTGTGTTATTGTATGCTAACTTGGGTACGTGGTACCCCACCCCCTTTTCACCTATTACACAGGAGGAATCTATGAGGATTCTCTATTCTCTTGCCTTGGTTTCACTCGCCTTTGCCCTCTTTCTGGCGCCGGTGAACCAGGCGACTGCGAACGTCTTTGCACACAATATCCGGATCACCCAGCCTGAATCGACTGCACCGTTTGACGCGAAGTTTTCTGACGGAACCGGAGCCGCAATCCGGTTCGTCCTCTCCGACCGCGCCGATTCAGTCATTGTCATGATCAATGTGGGTGACAGCACCATCCGCACGCTCAAAGGAACGGGTTTTGTCTCCGGCGATACGATGCTGGTCTGGGACGGCAATGACGCCGACGGCACGCCGGTCGCCACCGGAGAATACGGCGTGATCATTGCAGCATATGACCAGGGGTATGCCGAGTACACGGAGATATTCTATGATCAGCCGGCTATCTTCACGCGCGGCGTGACGACGATCAAGAATCCCGACCTGAAGAATTTCGGGTTCATCTACGCGGCAGACAACGGCGGCTATGCCACAGGCATCGCGCGGCATTCCGCTGACGGCCGCCAGTGGGGAAATAGCAAAGGGGTCGCGAAGTTGAACAACACGGGCGTCGTGGTAGGCCCAGCCAACCTCCGCTATTCCTCCGAAGCCGATGAAGCCGGGTACGTCTATCTCATCGGGCGGGACAACAAACGCATCTACCGCTATCACACAGACACCCTGGATGTGGCTCTGTATGATTCGGGTGGCTACACGACGAACCTGGAAGGACTGGCCGTCGCCGGCGGAAACGGAGATGGCAGCGGACGCGTAATCGCAGTCGCCGGTCAGAGCAAAGTCTATTTCATGACCCCCGGCGGCGCCCCTGGCTGGTTCCAGCCCAAACAGATTGCCATCGACGGCGATTCGACGATCATCTACTGGGACGTTGCCTTCGGTCAGGACTCGGTCATCTATGCCACATTCTATGGCGTGGGAGACTCTATCCGCCCCGGCGTTGCCAAGTTCAATTTTGCCGGATGGGACGGACTGTCGTCCATGAAGCTCACCGATGCTGAGTGGACCGTCACGGTCGATAGCGGACGGGCAAACACCATGGCTCTGGACCCGGGCAAGGATAGCCTGGAGACCGATGACCTGCTCTACTTCACCGTCGCACGGCGGGCAAGCGGCGATGGGGCCAGACAAGGCATCTTCGTCATCAGCAATCTGACCTCCGCAACGCCGACCCTGGACACCGCGTATGTCGACAAGCAGAACAACATGACCCAATCCCGGTCCGACATCGCCGTGGATGCGGTCGGAAACATCGTCTACTTCGAAAACTCCAATGAAGAGACGGTGGTGATCTCGCCGCCTACGGGCCCCAACAACTTCACCACGCGCGGGATGGTCAATATCAAGGTCGTTATCTCGGAAACGATCGCAGCTGTGAGAATCCAGTCGATCGACCCGTACAGGCCCGACCGCATGGGCGACACTGTCACGGTCATCGGCACCGTCGTTTCGACCAACCCGACTGCCAGCGCCAACCGCTTCCAGTATTTCATCCAGGATGAAACGGGCGGCATCTGCGTCACCAAAGGGAGCGTGACAGGCGGCGGAACGGTTCACAACATCGGCGACCGTCTCGTGGTCAAAGGCATCGTCGGCCAGAACCGCGGAACGACACAGCTGAACATCATCAGCTATCCTGCAGATGTGACGCTGCTCGATTCGGACAACGTCGTGACACCCAAGGTGCTCACCCTGGACCAGTATCTCGGCGATCCTGAATCATACGAGAGCCAGTCCATTAAATTCAACGGCGTGGCAAAGACAGCAACCTCGGTCGACTGGCCGGCTGCCGAAGGCGCGGATGCGAACATGACCATCTGGGATGGGAATCTGTCCCTTCTGCTCAGAATCGACCAGGACAACGACCTCGATGGAAAGACCGAACCGGTCTACCCGATGAACGTGCAGGGAGTCGCCACGCAGTACACGTCCCTCTCCACCGTGTACAATGACGGCTACCAGATTACACCGAACATGTACACCGATATCACGGGTGGAGTAGCTACGCCGCCGAACCGGAACTTCGCCCTCCTGGCTCCGGCCCATACGGCCCGTGTCGTGCTGAATGACACCGCACAGACGGTCACGTTCCGGTGGGCGGCCGCAGTGGATCTGAACGGTGACGTCCTGATCTATCAGTGGTTGCCGATCGGTTTCTCTGCCGTCCCGACGGGCACTGCTGCACATGACACGTTCCTGGTACGGACGGGCAAGCAGCTGCTGACCTATCTCTCCACCTCCGATTCCGTCGATCTGCGCTGGGCGGTCGCCGTCAAGGATCCCGCAAATCCGGCGCTCGGCAGCAAAGACACGCTGACGGTCCGGCTCGTGCGCGGCACGATCACCGGTGTGGAGGGAATCGCCGAAATCCCGAAACAGTTCTCGCTCGATCAGAACTATCCCAATCCCTTCAACCCGACCACCACCATCCGCTTCGGTCTCCCGCAGGCATCGTCGGTGCGTCTCACCGTGTATGACGCACTCGGCCGGGAAATCACGACGCTTCTCAACGAACAGCGCGCGGCCGGCTATGTGACCCTGACATGGGACGGCGTGAATCGTTCCGGCGCCCGGGTGGCAAGCGGTATCTACTTCTACCGCATCCAGGCACAGCCGGTGGACGGAGGGAAGGCGTTTGTGGAACTGAAGAAGATGATCCTCGTGAAATAGGCGCTCCGCGACTCCGTCAAGGAATGCTGCGGATCACCGCCACAGGCGGGCGGCTTGCATGGGTCTCAGGTGTCTGTCGTGTGTGACCTGGGAATCTGAGAGGTCGCCAGCCGGAGTGGCAGAACGTAGGGACGCCCCACCGGGCGTCCCTACTGTTTTTTCCCCACGTTCAGCATCCCCAGGACCCATCCGATGAACACCGTCGCGAGAACTCCGATCAGCGTGTACCATGTCCAGGCGACGATGTGAAGAGAGATGACGGTCACCATAATGAGGATGCCGCCGACAAACCCGGCAAGCGCGTCTTCCTGCGTCGACCTCTTGATGAGCACGCCGAGCAGGAATGTTCCCAGCAATCCGCCGTAGGTGAACGACGCGATGCTGAGCGCCAACTCCACGACGGTTTGTCCCGTGTTCATAAAGAACAACGCGGAGATCACCAGCAGAGCCGCCCAGAGAACGGTGACGAGGCGTGAGAGACGCAGTCCCTTTTCCTCGGTGAATGCTGCGCCGGCCCTCGGCTTGTACAGATCCATGACCGTCGAGGATGCCATGGAGCTTATCGATCCGGCGAGCGTGGACAGCGCCGCGGCCATCAGTCCGGCAACAATGATACCCGATACGCCGGAGGGAAGTCCTTCCACGATGAAGCGAGGAAAGATCTCGTCCGCTTTCGTCAGGCCGAGTTCCGCAACCGAAGCGCCGCCGTAGTGTCCGTAGAGCAGAAGCCCCACCAGCAGAAAAAGCGCGAACTGAACGATAATGATCACACCGCTGCCGATCAGGGCCTTCCTGCCCGCGCGGACGGATTTTGTGGCGAGCACACGCTGGACGATGAGCTGGTCGGTTCCGTGCGATGCCATGGAAAGAAACCCGCCGCCCAGGATCCCTGCGATCAGCGTGTAAGGAGTTGTCCAGAAATCCGGGCCGAAGCCGAGATGGAGGAAATCAAACTTCCCCGCATCCCGGGCAAGCTGGGTTATCCCCGCCCAGCCACCTTCGTGAGAACCGATGAGCACCGTACCCGCAAGGATTGCGCCCCCGAGATAGATGACCATCTGTATCGCATCCACCCAGATAACACCCCGCACGCCTCCCATGGACGTATAGGCAAGCGCCACCACGGCGAGAATGATGATCGCCACCGGGTACTCCACGCCAAGGACGAACTTCAACGGGATGGCGGTGGCAAACAACCGCACGCCGTCTGCCGCGATGCGGGTGAACAGGAACACGATGGACGCAAAGCTCCTGGTTTTGCTGCCAAACCGCCTCTCCAGGAACGCATACGCCGTGGAAAGCTCCCCGGTGGCGTACGCAGGGAGGAAGAGATAGCTCACTGCAATCCGGCCCAGCAGATATCCGAGGGTCACTTGCAGGAAATTCAGGTTTGTCAGATATGCCAGTCCTGGTATGCTGATAAAGGTGAGCGTGCTCGTTTCGGCGGCGACAATGGAGAAACACACCACCCACCACGGGATGGAGTCCTTCCCCAGAAAGTAGTCATTCGCTGAGCGCTGCTTGCCGCCTTGCAGCGCACCGAAGATCGCTATGGCCGCCAGGTACAGAAGAACTATGACAGTATCGAGAGTCGAGAAGCCCATGGGAGTGTGCGGAAGTTGAGGTTTGAGTGAAGGAACAAAGCGCCGGGTATGTTTGTGGACCACAAGATACGCCGTTTGGAGGAGGCATGCAACCGAAAGGCGACACGACGGTACGAGCACAAAGGTATGAGCGCAAAGAGGTATGACGAAAAAACACAAGCGCCAGGTCATTCGGAAGGTGACAACGACCCGGCGCTGTGTGGTGGGAGGGAAACGCTCTGTCTACTTCATCAACACCATCTTTTTCATATCCACCCGGCCCGCTGTCTCCAGCCGGTAGAAGTACGTGCCGCTGGAGAGCCCCGCGCCGTCAAACCGCACATCATAGTATCTCCCTGGTTCGGCAACGCCTTCGAACAACAAACCGACCTCGCGCCCAAGCGCATCATACACAATCAGACGCGCACTGCCCGCCGTCTGGACGGAGAACCTGATGGACGTTTCGGGATTGAACGGATTCGGGTAGTTCTGATGCAGGGCAAAAGCCGCCGGTGCAGCATTGTCCGCGACGCCGGTGACTCCCTGAATCTCTACACGCACCCCTTCCGTGCTGGTCTCTTCACCGGTGAGATCAACCTGCCGGAGACGGTACTCCCATGTCCCGCTGCCTGCTGTCGCATCGGTGTAGGCGTAGTCGTGCGGCACAATGCCGTTTCCCTTCGTCGGCACAAAGGCCACAATGTCATACGCGGAGGCATCCACGGCACGGCGCTCGACGTAGAAACCATAGTTGTCGACTTCTGTCAGCGTGCGCCAGGTGAGCTCGACACCGCTGGATCCGTTCGAAAGCGCGGCGCGGAAGTATGCCAGCGTGATGGGCAGCGGCGATTCACCCACGATGAAGCGGCCTCCGTTGATCTCATCCGGCCACGGACCGTTGTACGTCCCGAGTACGTAGACATCCAGACCATCCACCGTGAACTTCGTGAGCGAGCGCAGGTTCTGAAACACGATCTGGTTGGCTCCCCGAATGACCTGATGACACCCGACAAGTACAACCTGTTCCTGGGCCGCGCAAACGCCTCTGAGGTCAAAGGTGCCGTTGTTGAGAATGTTCCCCCCGATCAACACGATGGGGCCGTTCGGTCCTTCGCCTTCCGCAGTGCCAAAAACCCCGCCCGACTCAATCGTCAGGTCGGTGAGAATGCCAAGGAACTTGCCCGTATCGGAGCCGCGCAACGCAAGCTTTCCGCCCGTCTGAATCTGCAGGGAGAAGGCCTGGCAAAGGGTGCCCGTCACGGCAACATAGGGGCTGGAAAAACCGATGTGCACCGCGTTAGCCAGATGCGGCACTTTCCCCGCATCCCAGTTTTCCCCCTGGTCCCAATTGGCGGGGAGCTCGGGATGAGCTCCCGTGTAGGACCGATCCGTGATTTCAGCGGTTGCCGAAACCAGCGGGAGAAGCAGCAGACCGAAAATGAGAAGCAAAATTGTGGTTCGCATAATACCCTCCACCTCGAACAATGAGCGCTGTGAGCGCAGTGTATTGTGGGAACGTCCCAGTGTCGTGTTTTGTGAAAGTCGGCGGTGCTCCCGATGACCTGCCAGAGGAGACACCCGATGTGTGGTGACAATATACACGGGAGAAGGGCAGAGTGCTGTAACGGGCGTCACACGAAGAGGAATGACCTGTTACCGGTGTCTGGCATCGCCACAATTCTACAATCGGCACAGCTTGATTTTCACGCGGGAATCGGGTAGGTTCGAACGTCCCGACAGGGATCCAGCATTCCACGCACCCACAACCGGACAGTACGGGCTATGGCCATCCGCATTTTTGTGACCGGCGGCACATTCGACAAAGAATACGACGAACTCGAGGGGCGGCTCTTCTTTAAAGACACGCATCTCTCGGAGATGCTTGCGCTCGGGCGATGCAAACTGGACACGGCGATCCGGACGCTGATGATGGTAGACAGCCTGGAGATGACGGATGCCGACCGCGCGCTGATCACCGAGCAGGTCAAACACACCAGGGAAAAACGCATCGTCATCACGCACGGAACGGATACGATGGAGGTGACGGCTCAGGTGCTGGGAAAGTCGAACGTCGACAAGACCATCGTCCTCACCGGCGCAATGGTCCCCTACAAGTTCGGCAGTTCAGACGGGCTTTTCAATCTCGGCAGCGCGCTCGCGTTCGTCCAGATGCTGCCGCCGGGCGTCTACATCGCGATGAACGGAAGAGTCTTTCCGTGGAATAACGTTCGAAAGAACAAGAAGACGGGCGTGTTCGAGGAACACTCCGGTTAGCACCCCCTCGGCGCGCGAACGTCCGGGGGGCTCGTGGACCGGCGCTAGTACCGGTCCACGTGTATGGAAGAAACCCCTGCTTCAATATCCAGCGTGATCGTGCTCTTCGCCGTTCCGAAATTCTCCGTCCGGTATGTGCCTTCACCCATCTTGGTGAAGCCGGAGAGATCCTTGGACGAGAGCGCAGTTTCCATCTGTACTTCACAGGCGGCGGATTCCGGAACGTTGATACGGATGGAAGATGCACCCGCAGAGATGCGTACCGTGGTTTGTGGAGCACGGTCGCCGAGCGTGATTTGCATTTTTGAGGCCCCGGCGTTGATGTCGAGACGCTCCACGACAAACGGCGCAAGGTCGCAGGTGAGCTTGGCCGCGCCGATGTTCATCTCCAGATCCCAGACCGGTGCCGGATGCAGGCGTGCAGCCACGCGATTGACGAAGCGCCCCATCCGCCATCCCTTGTGCTTTCCTTCAAGCGACATGGTGAGAGAACGGCTCCCCTCCGAAGCAAAACGGTCAAGAGTATACATGCCGATGTTCGATTCCACGTTCGCGGCGAGGAGGTCCGTCGAGGTGTCGGCAATGGTGAACGTCCCCGCCCCGGAATCCAGCGTGAAACTTGCGTGGTGCACCGACGTGTCCGCTGGCTCCACGAGGACGTGGGTCTCAACGGCCCGGCTTCGCGGCCAATCAGCATCGCACGTCGCAAAGCTGAACAGCGTGAACAGGAGATAGGCGAGCACGAGTCCCGCCACCCCCGCGGCAACAAGACGGATGACTTTTCCCCCCACGAGCAATGCAATCCCCCAGAGCACCAGAACCAGGGGCCACAATCCCAACGCCACACCCCACTGCGCTGACAGAATGCCCGCCTTCTCGGCGAAGACCAGAAGCCCGAGGGCGACGAAGAAAACACCCCAGAATAGACGTCCGGATCTCATGGCCGTCCTCCTCACTGCTTACTTTCTTCACGCGATCGCCAGAGTAGTCCGCCGCCGATAGCGACCAGGATCAGCGGCCAGAAATCGTGGAAGCGGATGTCCAGGAAATTGTCCGCCAGGAACAGAAGTCCTAACACGATGAGCACAAGGCCTCCGATGAGGCTCCCCTTGTCCCGCTTCCGCGGCGTTGAATCAGGCGTAGATGATTCCATAGCTAGACCTTTCAAAATGGACGTGCGTATGGGAATGGCGGTTGACTCTCTCTGTTGTACGTATGTGTGATGGACTTGTTGCCTTACCGGACAACCTTCACTTTTCCCAGCCCAAATGTTGAGGAATAGTGCCCGTCATACATTGCCTCGGCCGTCACCGGAGGATAGACAAAATCGCCGGCTGTGACAGCCCGGACTGCGTAGTAGAATATGTGTTGCCGTTTTCCTGCCCGGAACGAGGTGTACAGATTGATCCTGTCGTCGCGTATGTCCATGTACTCCGGCTGCGAGGCGTTCCCTATGAATGGGTATGCCGTCGCCTCGGTAAGCCGCGGATTCTCGATTTCGAATCCGGCGGGCAGCAGATCGCTCACCGCAATATAGTCGAGCCGGTCGATGGAGGATGTGACGGTCAGCCGTACAACGAGAAGGTCATTCTGCTTGATGGATGCGAGATTCGCAGGAGATCCGGAACGGGTCAGAACCTCGCGGCGCACCTGAAGGTTCCGGTCTTTCATCTCCACTTTGCCATCCTTCCGGATGCCTTCCACCACCAGGGTATAGTACGTCCGCCCCGATCCCTGGAGCGCAATAGTCACGGTCTTGCCGTACGGTTCGATGTCCATGCGCTGGGTCCCGCCGTTATATGCGTATTCCTTCCCTCCCACCGACACTCTTCCCGTCAGCTTGGCTGCCGCCGCCATACGAGCTGCTTTTCCAAACGCCAGGAGCGTGAAGGCATTGTCTTGCGTGCTGTACCATTCGTCGGTCCGGTATGCCCGGGAGAGATATTCCGTCAGGCGCGGCACGTGCGGGCTGTTCAGGTCTGACTCCAGAAGGACATTCAGCATGATCGCCGCAGACCGGACCGGAGAATCAAAACTTCCTCCGGAGCTCCGGGTTGGATTGTCGACGGAGAACTCCGACGGCAGGACATCGGCATAGGATCGCCGGTCCCCACTCAGCGCAAATGCTCCCGCAAGCAGGTACCGGGTATCTGTGGTGAGGAGACTCCGTTCGCTTCTGAAGAAGTTCATCACCGTTGGTTCCGGCCGTTTCGCCAGGGCCAGCACGTACAGCGCATACAACGCGCTCTTTGCCGCAATGCGACGCACCTTGACGGAGTTCCCTTCGACATACGAGTAGTCCTCGGTCTTCTTGTCACGCGCGATCCGTGCCAGAGCGCCCAGCGCGGAATTCAACGTGCCGTCCATTACCGCATATCCGGCCTTCTTCGCCTCCAGCAGAAAATGCGTCGCGTACACCGTCGCCCAGTCATTCCCGTCCGTGACGCCGGGCCAGTAGGAGAACGACCCGTCATGCAACTGCATCCCTGCGATCTTCGTGATGGCCTCATTGACGAAGTATGTCGGACTCCCGCCTGACAGGGACTGCGGCGCAAGCACGGCCGCGATGTCGCGCAAATAGACCTGCGGGAACGCCTTGGAGACGGTCTGCTCGATGCAGCCATGCGGGTAGCCCAGCAGGAAGCGCAATTCACGGGCAAACGAAGAGACCGGGAACGGACTCAACGCGAGATAGGCCCGCCGGCCCGAGGTGAGATAGGCATCGGGTATTGTGTGTGAAACCGTTTTGCCGGCTTCGACGAAGCCCGCCTGCACATCAGCCGCAAACGGAGCAATCGGACGAACGGGAATCTCCGCTTCGGACTCGACAAATTCGCCGAACGCCTTCGTCCTGACGCTGACCGTTGATTTACCGATCTCCGGACCCGCCGTCAACTGCACGGCCACGAAGCGTTCCTGGTTTGCTCCCACTTCCAGCTCGGGATTCCTCTGTGCAACGCTTATGCTTCCTGTCGCCTCCACATCGAACAGGAGTGTCGTCGGTTTGGCTGTTGTGTTGAAGGCGGTCAGCGGCATCGTGAACACGTCGCCCGGGCTGGCGAACCGCGGAAGCGCAGGCGTGATCACCACCGGATCGGCGACTTTCATTGCTTTCTCTGCCGAGCCGAAGCGGTCCCCTTTGTACGCGAACGCCATGAGGCGCAACTCGCCGCTGAACTCCGGGATATCCAGAACGACCGCGGCTTCCCCGTTCCCGTTCGTGCGAATGATGCCCGACCAGAGCGCGAGCGGCTTGAACCGCTGCACACCCAGCGGATTCACCCGTTTCCCGAGTTCTGCCTCGCCGCCGCCGGCACTGCTCCGGTCTTTGGTCTTCTCCGGTTCCGGCAGGAGATGCTTGAAGAAGTCGAAGGTCTCCGTCTCGAGCGCTTTTCTGGCGTAGAAGAATCCGTAGGGATCGGGGGTCTTGTAGTTCTTCACCTGGCAGATCCCCTCATCCACGGCCGCCAGCGTAAATGTCACTCCGCTCTCCCCCGAGATTGCCACCGTCACGGACTGCTTCGTCTTCGGCCGGATCTTTTCAGGCGCCCTGATCTGCACATCGAGTTTGTTTGTCTTCTTCTCCACCATGAGAGGCGCAAACCCGTGGCCCGAAAGAAGCGGGATAGACAGGTCGGTGATCTTGCGGAACAACACGGCGGAGATGTACACTGTCGGGAGATGCTGCTCCTCGATGTCCAGATCCATGGATGCGGCGTTGTTGACAACATCCAGGTAGCGATGACT
>JADLEA010000142.1 GCA_020846365.1 Bacteroidota bacterium | reverse complement strand
TCATGCACTCCTGCTCGGCTTTCAGTTTCGACTTGCCATACGTTGTGATAGGGGAGCCGGATTGTTCTTCTGTCATGGGGGTCGGACTCGGACTTGGGCCGGCGGCAGTCTGACTGCTGATCATGACAAACCGCCGGAGATCGGGGGCCATGCGCAGTGCGGCGTCCAGCACGTTCCTGGTGCCGTCGACATTTGCCCGGTAGTATTCCTCATGGGTTTTCGCTTTTGTGAGTCCCGCCGAATGATAGACGTATTCCATGCCTTCCACGGCTTTTGCCAGGGCCGGCTCATCGAACACATCGCCGTAGACGAATTCAGCGTCGAGATCTTTCAACCACGCGGTGCTGCTGGTCTTCCGCAGGAGGCAGCGGACCGTGTAACCCTTTGCAAGAAGTTGTTCGACGATGTGGCTGCCGATAAATCCGCTACCGCCCGTAACAAGTGCGCTTTTCATGGTGATTCCTGATTGACTTTCAGACGACGGTAAAGTATATTAAAATACTTTCATCTAATCAAACCTCCGTCTTTGAGTATCCCAAGAGAGCACTGATGACAGCTTCTGACGCAAAATCTGCTGCAGTTACCGCACCCACCGTTGAGAAGGCAAAGAAGCCGGTCGATCTTTTTCAGAAATGCTGGTCATTCACGCGCGCTGATGAGATCAAGGCGGCTGGTTTCTATCCGTACTTCCGGCCGATCGAGGAGAACGAGGGGCCCATCGTGACCATCGAGGGGCGCAAAGTCATCATGGCCGGGTCCAATAATTACCACGGCCTCACCGCTGACCGGCGGGTCAAAGAAGCTGCCATGAAGGCGGTGGAGAAATATGGGACCGGGTGTTCGGGCTCACGTTACCTGACGGGAACCCTTGACCTGCATGTCGAGCTGGAAGCGCGCATTGCGAAGTTCTTCGGCAGAGAGGCCTGTTTGCTGTTCAGCACGGGGTATCAGACCGCGCAGGGCATCATTCCCACGCTTGTGCAAAAGGGTGAATACGTGTTGTCTGACAAAGACAATCACGCCTGCATTGTGGCGGGAAATCTGATGGCGAAGGGCGCGTTTGCGGAATTTGTCCGCTACAAACACAACGAAATGGACGACCTGGAGCGGGTCATCAGCAAGCTTCCTCTGGAAGCAGGAAAGCTGATCGTCTCCGACGGGGTATTCAGCACGACCGGAACTATCGTGGATCTCCCGAATCTGGTGAGGGTTGCGCGGAAATACAACGCGCGAATCCTGATCGACGATGCCCACGCGACCGGCGTCATCGGCAAGGGAGGTCGCGGGACGGCGAGCCATTTCGGCCTCGAAAAAGAGGTGGACATGACGATGGGGACGTTCTCCAAAACGTTTTCGTCCCTGGGCGGCTTTTTTGTGGGTGATACTGCCGTCATCAACTACGTGAAGCACCACGCACCGGCGCTGATCTTCTCTGCAAGTCCCACTCCACCTTCCGTGGCCGCCGCGCTCGCAGCACTGGATATCATGGAGGCCGAGCCCGAGCGGATGGATCGCCTGATCCGAAACGCCGACAAGATGCGGAAAGGCTTCAAGGCACTGGGCTTCCGTGTCCTGGATTCGCAAACGGCTATTGTGCCCGTCATCATCGGGGACGACACGCCCACGTTTGTCTTCTGGCGCGAACTCTATGATGCAGGCGTCTTTGTCAATGCCTTCGTGAGCCCTGGGGTCCCGCCAGGCATGGCCATGCTCCGCACAAGCTACATGGCAACGCACGAAGAGCAGCATCTGGACAAGATCCTGGAGACGTTTGCCTCCATCGGGAAGAAGCTCCGCATTATCTGACGGTTCTCCCGGCCGGCCCGAACGCTGCCAGGCGCCCGGTGCGACACGATGTCCCTGCGGCTCGATGGCTTCGTTTTTCCTTGTCAGCATGAAAGAGACAACACGAGCATGAATTCCGTAGCAGTCCGTCCCGTTCGGACGAAGCGCGACACGAGAGCGTTCATCAAGTTCCAGTGGAAACCGTACGAAGGTAATCCGTATTGGGTGCCGCCGTTGCTCATGGACCGGCGCAAGCTGATGGACCGGGAGAACAACCCGTTCTACAAACATGCCGATGCGGAATTCTTCCTCGCGGAGCGGGACGGGGAGGTGGTGGGGCGTATCGCGGCGATTGTCAACCACAACCATAACCGGGAACACGGCGAAAACATCGGGTTCTTCGGGTTCTTTGAAACGATGGATGACCAGGAGGTTGCGAACGCCCTTTTTGATACGGTGAGGTCCTGGCTTCGCCCGCGCGGCGTCACGGCCGTGCGCGGACCGGCAAGTCCGTCGGTGAACGACGAATACGGCATGCTCGTCGAGGGGTTCGACCGGTCACCGGTGATTCTGATGGCATACAACCCGCCCTACTATCCGAAGCTCGTGGAAGCATACGGATTCACGAAGGCCAAGGATCTCTACTCCTGGCACCTCCACCAGGACAAGGTGTTCACGGACAAATTCGTCCGGGTATCCGAGGCGGCAAAGCAGCGGCAAGGGGTCGTCTTTCGCTCGATCAACATGAAAGACTTTGACAACGAAGTACAGAAGGTTCATGAGATCTACAGCCGCGGTTGGATGCGGAACTGGGGCGAGGTGCCGCTGACAGACGATGAATTTGCGTACATGGCCAAAGATCTGAAGGCGATTGTCGATCCCACGCTCGTCGTCATCGCCGAGGTGAAAGGCAAAGCCGTCGGGTTCGGCCTTTCGCTTCCCGACTACAACGTGTTGCTCAAGAAGAACAAACGGGGATGGCTGATCCCGGCGATCATCAGAATAGCGCTCTTCAAGAAGCGGATTGACAACTCGCGGATTATCATCCTGGGGGTGATACCCGAGTATCTGAACTCCGGCATCGGCGGCGTGCTCTTCTATGAGACCGCCAGGCGCATCACCGGAAGAGGAATACCCAAAGGGGAAGCAAGCTGGGTGCTCGAGGACAACACGATGATGAACCGCGGAGCAAATCTCATGAACGGGGAACTTGTCAAGAGACACCGTCTCTATCAAATGCCGATCTAGCACTTCACACCCGAACGAGGAACGTATGCCGGTTAAGAAGGTAGAAAAAATCTGGATGAACGGTTCGCTGGTGGGCTGGGACGAAGCAAGAATCCACGTGCTGTCGCATGTCGTGCACTACGGGACCAGCTGGTTCGAGGGAATACGCTGCTACGACACCGCAAAGGGTCCGGCGATTTTCCGGCTGGACAAGCACATCGCGCGTTTGTTTGATTCCCTGAAGATCTACCGGACGGAGCTCCCTTATACGGAAGCGCAGGTCGAGAGTGCCATCCTGGAGACCATCCGGGCGAACAAGATGCGCGCATGCTACATACGGCCGGTCGTGTACCGCGGCTACGGCGAAGTCGGGGTGAATCCCAGCGGTTGCCCCGTGGAACTGGCCGTCGCCGTCTGGGAGTGGGGCTCCTACCTCGGACAGGAGGCGCTGGCAAACGGCATTGATGTCTGCATTTCGACGTGGAACAGGCCGGCACCGAACACGTTGCCCACGATGGCCAAGGCGGGGGGCAATTATATTCTCTCTCAGATGATGAAACTTGAGGCCGTTCAGGGAGGATATGTGGAAGCCATTGCGCTGGACGTGCAGGGGAATCTCAGCGAAGGAAGCGGCGAAAATCTCTTCCTGGTCCATGACGGTGTCCTCCTCACGCCGCCTCTCGCATCCTCCATCCTTCCGGGAATCACCCGGCTGGCAATCAGGAAGCTTGCCCGTGAGATGGGCTATGAGGTGAAGGAAGGCCCTGTTCCGCGCGAGATGGTCTACATCGCCGACGAAATGTTCTTCACCGGGACGGCCGCAGAGGTTACGCCCATCCGGTCCGTTGACCGGGCCAAAGTGGGGACGGGAAAACCGGGTCCGGTGACCATGGCATTGCAGAAGGCATTCTTCGATGTCGTCAAGAATGCAAACGATCCTCATCACTGGCTGAAGTTCGTCTACACGAGCTGATCGTTCTCACTAACGCAGGAGGTGTGCCATGAAGGCTTCACCGCGAAGATCCATCAAACGGCGCGTGACGCCGCGGCCCAAACGACGGGCCGTGTCACGCCGGCCGAAGACCGCCTCTTCTGCTCCAGCCGGGTCCCTCGGGATTCAGTCCATCCTGGTGCCCATCGACTTCTCCCTCCACTCCAAGAATGCGCTCAAGTACGCCGTCCCCATGGCCAGGCAGTTCGGCGCATCGCTCCATTTGATCTACGTTGTGGAGCCGACGATTTATCCTGCCGACCTGGGATTCGGTCAGGTGGTCCTGCCGGGCGTGGAAGAGGAGTTGCGCCAGAAGGGGGCGAAGGAATTGCAGGCACTCATTGAGCGCGAGATCGGGACGACCGTTCCCGCGACGTCATCGGTGCGGACGGGGAATCCGCACCACGAAATTCTCAACGAAGCCGAAGAACTCGGGGTGGATCTCATCATTGTGGCGACGCACGGCCACACGGGTGTCGAACACATGCTGTTCGGCAGCACGGCAGACCGGCTGGTGCGCCACGCGCGTTGTCCCGTGCTGACCATTCGCCCGACGGGGTGACGCAGCAGACTATTTTTCCCTCTCCACCACGAAATCGGCGAACGCGAGCAACGACCGGCGTGACGGCGAATCCGGAAGCGTCTCGAGCCGTTGCTTTGCCGATTGTGCGAACTCCCTGGCGCGCTCCAGCGCGTACGTGATGCCCCCGTGCTCTTCGACGAAGGTCACGATGTGCCGCACGTTGACCTTTTTCCCGCCTGACCGGATCATCCCCAGCACCTGTTTGCGTTCACCTGCCGTTGCCCGGGCAAGGGCATGGACCAGCGGCAGCGTGAGCTTCTTCTCGCTGATGTCCAGCCCGGTGGGTTTTCCCGTGATGCTCTTCCGTCCCGTGTAATCCAGGATATCGTCCCGGATTTGGAATGCGAGTCCCACGAGTTCACCATACTCCCTCAGCAGGCGATGGTGTTCCGGATTGCCCGAAGTGCTGGTCGCGCCGATCTCGCAGCATGTGGAAAGCAGAGACGCGGTCTTGTCACCGATAATCCGGAGGTATGCGGGCTCGTCCATATCCAGCTTCCTGCTCCTCTGAATCTGGTGGAGTTCGCCTTCGCTCATGCGCCGGACCGCGGTGGAGGTGATCTTCAGAAACGCGACATCGTCGTTTTCCAGCGAAAGCAGGAGGCCGCGGGAGAGAAGGTAATCGCCCATGAGGACGGCAATCTTGTTCTTCCAGACCGCGTTGATGGATGCCAGTCCCCGGCGGGTGTCGGCGTTGTCCACCACATCATCATGCACCAGCGTCGCCGTATGGAGGATCTCGACGAGGGTCGCTCCGCGATAACTCTTCTCGTTCACCGTGCCGCACACATCCGCGCTCAACAGGACGAGAATCGGGCGGACTTTCTTACCTTTCTGTCGGACGATGTACTTGGTGATGAGTTCCACAAGTCCAACCTTGGACCGGAGCGCCTCCCGGAACACGCGGTTGAACACCGGGAGGTGGTCTTGAATCGGCAGAGCAATATCGTGAAGATCCACGGAGTGCCTATGAGCAAAGGAAGAGATCGTTAGGAGGCCAGTTCGGCATCGCGTTTTCGCGAAGCCCAGGCGGAGATGAGGATACTGACCTCGTACAGGATAAGGAGCGGAACAGCCAGCAATATCTGACTGACCGGGTCAGTCCCGGGGGTCAGAAAAGCGGCAAGGACAAAAATCAGCACGACGGCGTGACGGCGGTACTTGCGCATGAACTTTGGCGTGAGGATGCCGAGTTTCGACAGAAACCATGACACCATCGGGAGCTCGAACACGATGCCGGCAGCGAGCATGACGCTGATGATGAAGTTCATGTACTCGTTGATGGCGATGTTGTTCTCGATGGTGGTTGTGCCGAACGTTGCAAAGAACCCGAGCGCTGCGGGGAGCATGACGAAATACGCAAAAGCCACTCCGCCCAGAAAGCAGAGGGACGAGAACGCCACGATGGCGCGGATGTGTTTCCGTTCCCTGGGGAGAAGCCCGGGGGAGATGAACGCCCACAGCTGGTAGAGAATGTTGGGCAGGCTCAGGATGATCCCGCCGATGATCGCCACCTGCATGTACATGAAGATCTGACCGAACGGTTTCAGATTCTGCAGCCGTATGGTGGGCTGCCCCGGAAGCAGCGCGGCATTCACATCCGTGATCGGGCGCAGAAGCACGCTTTCCATGAGCCCATCGATAATCACCCAGCACAGAATCATCCCGATCAGGATGCCGATAATGGCCTTGATGAGACGCCATCGCAGCTCCTCGAGATGATCGAGAAACGACATCTCTCCCGAAGAGTCCTGATCCAGGCCGGTGTCCGGTGTGTCTGCCACAGTTGCCGTCCGCTCTGTTTGGCTCAGGCCAGGAGCTCCGGATACAGCGGGAACTCGAGGCAGAGGTGCTCCACATCCGCACTGACGCTTGCGTACACCTGTTTGTCCCCCATGTGCGTCAACACCCGGTCGATAAGCGCCGCCACGCGCACCATCTCTGCTTCGCGCATGCCGCGCGTCGTCAGGGCCGGCGTGCCGATCCGGATGCCGCTGGTGATGAGGGGACTCTTGTCATCGAAGGGCACGGCGTTCTTGTTGACGGTGATCCCGGATTCGTCGAGCGCGTCCTGCGCATCCTTGCCGGTCAGATTCCGGTTGCGCAGATCAATAAGCATGAGATGATTGTCGGTGCCCGAGGAGACGATGTCATAGCCCCGCGCGAGGAGCTCGGCTGCAAGGGTTTGCGCGTTTTTGATGATCTGCCGGGCATACGTTTCGAATGCAGGCTGTTGCGCCTCCCGGAAAGCCACCGCCTTCCCTGCGATCACGTGCATCAAGGGGCCGCCCTGGATGCCGGGAATCACCGTGGAATCCAGCAACTCCGACATCTTCTTCGTGCGACCCGATTTCGGGGCGACGAGGCCAAACGGGTTGTCAAAATCCTTCGCCATGAGGATGAGTCCGCCGCGCGGGCCCCGAAGAGTCTTGTGCGTCGTCGATGTCACGACATGGCAGTGGGGAAGAGGGTCGTCCAGCAGGCGGCGGGCGATGAGTCCGGCCGGGTGCGCGATGTCCGCGAACAGAAATGCTCCGACCTTGTCCGCAATCTCGCGGAAGGCCTTATAGTCGATGTTGCGGGAATATGCGCTGGCCCCCACCGTGATCATCTTGGGGCGCTCTTTCTTGGCCAGGTGTTCCACTTCATCGAAATCAATGCGGCCGGTCTCGCGCTTCACGCCGTACGGGACGAACCGGTAGAACTGTCCGGAGAAATTGACCGGCGAACCGTGCGTCAGGTGTCCCCCGTGGGAGAGATTCATGCCCATCAAAGTGTCGCCGGGTTTCACGAAGGTGAAGTAGACCGCCATATTTGCCTGGGAGCCGGAATGGGGCTGGACATTTGCGTACTCTGCGCCGAAGAGTTCCTTGACACGTTCACGCGCAATGTTCTCCGCAACGTCGACGAATTCACACCCGCCGTAATAGCGCTTGCCGGGGTAGCCCTCGGCGTACTTGTTGGTGAGGGGTGAACCGACCGCCTCAAGCACGGCCATACTTACGAAGTTCTCCGAGGCGATGAGCTCGAGCTTCGTGTTCTGCCGCCGGATTTCGGACCGGATGGCGGCGCCAATATCAGGATCCTGTCTCTGCAGAGTTGTCATCTTAGTCTTCCTCAAAGCGTGCGAACCAGAGTTCGCTGATGGTGATCGAAGCCGAAAAACGGAGGATGTTGTCCTTGATCATGCCCTTATTGGTCGAGCCCCGACTGCCGTACTCGACCGCAAGGTTCAGCCGCGTGTCAGCGCTCACCGGTATTCCGAGGCCTGCCGTCACCGCCCACGCGTTCACGGGATCGCCGTTGGGTGCGTAGTAGGTTGCGTGGTAGAGTGCGCCGAACCTGTAGGCGATCCGGTCGAACAACGGCTGTCCGGCCTCGCGGGCGGGCAGACGTTCAAAACCGATACCCACGAGCGTTGAATTCCGGATACCTTCAATCGACTTTCCCCGGTATTCTGCGGATCGCCACGCTTGCGTGGTGACATCTGCGGCGATCAGCCAGCGGGCGGACGGACGGTAGCTGATGCCGATCCCCAGCGTCGCGGGGATGGTCAGGTACTCCTCGGTCTCTGCGGTGGTGTCCCGGAGCGTCGTGAAGAGATACGTGTAGCGGTGCGTGGACGTCAGATGCGCGCGGGTGGTCAAAGAAAATCCGAAAGAGAAGGGGGCAAGGAACGAACTCACGTTCTCGAGACTGTCCAGCATCGCGCTTATGGTAAAGGTGGTCCCGTTCATGGTCGTCTCTTCATTCTGCGTTCCCCCGGCGAACGCAGTGGAACGAGGTGTGACCGTGCTGGTCTTTTCCACCGTTCCGAAGAGGTAGTTGAGTACGACCCCAAGAGCAATACTCCGCGTCGGAGCGTACGAGATACCGATCTGTCCCTTGCTGATCCCGCCGGTGCCCGTATGGTTGATGCTGTAGGCCATGGTATCCGCCGTGCCCGTGAAGGTGCCTGCGGTATACGTGTTGTAGTTTACGTTGCTGAAGGGGGTGAACCCCGCGGCGACGACAATCCCCCGGGAGGGGGAGAGAGGCAGCGCCAGCATCGCACCGTTGACGTCGCCCCGCGCCAGGTATCGCGAGATCGACCCGTTTGTTGACTGATAGCCCTCGTACAGCATGCTCGCTTCGATGCGCGCCCGCTCAATGCGCGTCCAGGAAGCCGGTGAGAGCGTGTTGATGTAGTGGGGGGTGCTGATGGCGTAGCCGGTGTAGCCCATTCCGGCCGCCCGAACGTTCGGGGCGAGACGGAGGTCTCCGATGCCCAGGAACGAATAGATGGAACCTCCGCTCCCCGCCAGCGCAATCGTGGCAGGCAAGAGCAGAGGAATGATCATCAGAACAGCGAGAGCTCGTCTCACACTCACCTCACCTGTCAATTTTGGGGGACGGAATAGACGATGCGCACGCGCGGACGCTGCACGGGGTTCGCGGCAGTCGCATTGAAGAACGTCAGGAGATCGAAGCTTTCGAATTCCTGGTCGCCGGCGACACGGAGGATCAGCCCATAGTTCGGGCCCCGCACCCAGGCTTGCACGGCGGTGCGGATGTCTGTTGTGTAGGTGTCCGTGGTTCCGCTCTTCAGCGCTCCGGATGCTGCGGTCGACTGGAATCCGCCCTTTGCAGAGTCGGTAAGCGCGAGATGCGCGGCGAACGTCCGATCTCCCGAGAACCGGTTCAGTTTGCTGGTGAGGGGATCACGTTCCATGAGCAGCTCGGCCAGGTGAACGGTGGAGCCCTTGGGGATGGAGCTCACATCGACCGTCACGTGAGAGCGATAGATGATCCCCGCCTGCAGATAGAACAGGTCGGACCTGCTCATCAGGTTTTCGTTGTTGCCGAAAAAGGTGTCGATGCCCAGCGTGTACAATGTGGTGTCACGCACCGTGCCGGCGACATTGACCGCGATGATTTCCAGCGTGGGGATGTAGGATGTGGAGTCTGCTTCAAAGGAGTGGAATCCGCGCACGACATTTGTTCCCGCAGCAGGAACGAGGACAATGCCGTACTTGGTGTCGGTGTTGTCCGTCCCGACCGTGCGAAGCCACTCACGCACCATCGCGGTGTCGAGGTCAACCGTGATCCTCTGCGTATCTGCGCCGACCGTGCCGCTGAACGTGCCGCGCGCCAGCGACGCATCATAGAATCCGTTTTGCAGGGAGTCCCACGTCGCCGACCCGGCGGTCCAGCTCCGGCTAATCCGGTGGACGGTGAATCCAAATGGCGCCGTGGAATCTCCGAAAAACGACGCCGCGCGAAGGTACAGCCGAGCGGCCGCGACATTCACGGTGTCCCGGTTGGGAAAGTAGTTGGTGTAGAACGCAAGAGCCGTCACCGCGGTGTAGTCGCCTGACCGGCCGACGAGGTTGATGTTGCCGTTCATGGGAGAGTACTGCTGGAACGACGACCCGCCGGCCACGGTAAGGGTGGTCTCCCGGACCGCTACGCCCACGAAGGGGAGCGGGGCAAGCAGAGCATTCTCTTCTGTAGGATCCTCGCTACACGACATGACAAGGGCTGCAAGGATCAAGGGCAGCCATCGTTTTCTCCCGTCAGGCATGGTTATGGGTAACTCCTTCGGACTGTTCCATTATGAATTCGACGGCTTCGGCGACGGTTGGTTTGACGGCATCCGGTTTGATGCCTTCCCGGCGGCATTGCTCAAGCGAGGACGGCCCGTAGCCGGTCAGCACCAGAACGGTTCGGGCACCTGCCGCAATACCGGCCTTGACGTCCGCTATCTTATCTCCTACGACGAATGAGCGTTTCAGATTCACCGGAAATTCCCGGACAGCCTGCCGGAGCATCCCGGTCTGCGGCTTGCGGCAATCACAGACGGCCCTGTACGGTGGCGTGCCGATGGTCGGGTGATGGGGACAGTAGTAGATGCCGTCGAGGTGGGCCTTGTCGCGCGCCAGCTCATCCTCCAGCCGCCGGTGGATGGGCACAAGGTCCGCTTCGCTCAAGAACCCGCGCGCGACACCTGACTGATTGGAGATGACAAAGGTGAGGATACCGCGTTCGTTCAGTGCCCGAACGGCTTTGCCTGCGCCGGCAATCATACGGAGCTCTGCGGGTGTCCGCATATACCCCACGTCCTCGATCAGGGTGCCGTCCCGGTCGAAGAAAACGGCAGCGCGTCCATCCCTCACTTTCTTGCGAGGCCCCTGTACAACTGAATGTACTTCCTGGCCGATGCCTCCCACGAGAAGTCTTTAGCCATGCCGTTCTTCATGAGTTTGCGCCATGCCGCGGCATCTGCGAAGACCGCGACCGCGCGCTGCACGGCTTTGAGCATCGCACTGCTCTTGTATTCCGTGAACTTGAATCCCGTGCCGTTGCCTGACGCGGGTTGGAACTCCTCAACGGTGTCGTCAAGCCCTCCTGTAGCCCTCACGACAGGTGCCGTACCGTACCGCATGCTGTAGATCTGATTCAGGCCGCACGGCTCATAGCGGGAGGGCATGAGGAACATGTCGCTTCCCGCTTCAATAAGGTGGGCGAGATCATTGTTGAAGGTCAACGCGATGCCGATGTGCTGCGGGTGCTTGCGGGCCGCTTTTTCAAACAGGTCGTGATACTTCTTCTCTCCGGTACCGAGCACCACCAGCTGGACGGGCAGTTGCACGAGGTCATCGAGGACCTCACCGATCAAATCGAATCCTTTCTGGTCGGCCAGCCGCGAGATGATGCCGATGACGGGGGTGCGTTCCTGGAAGGGGAGGCCGACTTTGGCAAGCAGGGCTTTCTTGTTTTCCATCTTCAGGTCGATGGACCGCGCATCGTACCGCTGGGGGATCAGCTCATCCACGGACGGGTCCCACACGGCGTAGTCCGCACCATTGAGAATGCCCGTGAGATCGTGCTTTCGCTTCTCAAGGATCGATTGCAGACCGCATCCGTATTCTTCTGAACTGCGGATCTCCTGCGCATAGCGTTCGCTCACCGTCGTCAACGCGTCCGCGTGTACCAGGCCGGCTTTCAGGAAGTTCAGATTGCCGAACGCGATGACGCCGCGATCGGAATCCTGTTCCTTGGGAAGAAGGGTCTGTGCGAACGATGCATGGGGGAACACCCCCTGATACGCCATGTTGTGAATCGTGAAGACCGTTTTCGTGTCTTTGTAGAACGGGTCGTGCTTGTACAGCGTCTTCAGGTAGGCGGGGAGCAGGCCGGTCGGCCAATCAGTGCAATGAATGATGTCCGGCGCCCACCCGAGCTTCTTCAGGACTTCGAGCACGGCACGGTTGAAGAAGGTGAAGCGCACGTCGTTGTCCGCATAATCCTTCTTGGTCTCCGGGTGCACGTACAGCCCCGAACGCCCAAACAGGGTCGAGTTGTCCAGAAGATACGTCTGAACCTTGACCTGAGGGTTGGTGATGAACGACGACTTGACGCTGGCAGAGTAGTGGCGCGTTCCGACCGGGATGTCGATTTCCTTCAGCCGGATCATGTCATGGAGCCGGGCCTTGCGCTCGCTGATGCTGCCGTAGCGCGGGAGCATGACGCGGATTTCGTGATCAAGCTGGCGGATGACCTGGGGGAGGGCGCCGGACACGTCGGCCAATCCACCGGTCTTGGCGAAGGGCTCTACCTCGCTGGAGACAAAAAGGACGTTAAGCGGACGCGGCATGCCGCTCTAGTGGGAGTGGTCTGATGCTGTACTTCTTCATTTTAGGAACGCAATGTAGCCAATTCCATGCTGAGAATCAAATCTTGTGCTCGCCGACACACTTCGGCTTGACAATCATATGTCCAATGGCTATATTGGTCAAGATTACAGCAATGATTCACGTGGAGCGCAGACTATAGAATTGTTTGGTTAAAGGTTGATGTAGGTACAGTGCGTAGGACGCTGGATCCTTTAACAAACATTTTCTTAGCGCTGGCGGCTCCATAAGTCTCGACCGCCGCCGAATGTTATGGATCCATATAACGTTCGGTTTTTTATTTCCTGAAAGGGCAGTCATCACGTGCGCGTAACGGGTTCCTGGCTGAATTGGAGATGGGTTGGTGTCGCGGCGTGCACCGTTCTCGCAGCCGTGGGGTCAATGCACACCGCCCTCGCCTCCGGAGAAGCATCTCTCCCCCGATCCCCGGATATCCGCATTCTTTCGTCTTCCGCGCGTTCACTCACGCTGGAGTACACTCCTCGCTACACAGACACGGATACCATCCAGGCCGGTCAGCGCACTTTCGTGCGTTTTGGCTTCGACGGGTCTGTGGATGCGATGGACCACGATCGCGCCGGCGCGCCCGATGTCCGGTATCGGCAGCTTTCCCTCGCGCTCCCCAGCTCCGGGGCGCATCAGGTCCGCCTGATCACGATTGACTATGAAACCCTGCATGGGGTCGATCTTGCTCCGGTGCCGCGGTTTCACATGAAGGACGGCATGATGGAGCTGACCGGGTACGACGCCGATCCCTCGCACTATGGCAGGTCCGGATTCGTTCCGGCGGCGCCGGTGGAGCTCATGCAGGGCTGGCCCGTCCGAAGTCTCCTCATCGGCGGGATCCGTCTCTGGCCCATGCAGTATGACCCCGCAGCCCGCACCATGCGCCGGGTGTCCCGCATGGTTGTCGAAGTTGAATTCGCACCCGGCACAGCGGTGCAGGTGGAAGAAGCGGACGTCCGGCTTCTCGGACCGTCGGTGGTGAATGAGGATCTTCTTACCCAGCTTCCCCGGCGGGCGCGCAGCACAGCCAAGACCGCATTGACATCCAGCGTGCTTGCCTCGGGAGAGTGGTATCGCATCCCCGTGACCGAGGAGGGCATCTACCGGATCGATGCAACGTACCTTGCTGCAGCCGGCATTTCTGTGAGCGGCCTGGATCCGCGCACGATCCGTCTTTACGGCAACGGCGGGGAAGAACTCCCCGAATCGGTGACCGCGCCGAGACCCGTCGACCTGGTGGAGAATGCGATCTACGTGGAAGGTGAGAGCGACGGCCAGTTCGGTGCTTCCGATTTCATCCTGTTCTACGGCCGGTCAACGAGGGGCATGCGGTATGATTCAGCCGCGCGGACGTTCCGCCACTACATCAACCATTACACCGAAACCAACTACTACTGGTTGACGTTCGGCGGCGCACAGGGCAAACGCATGGCGGAGTTGCCATCGTCTACCGCACCGCCATCGCTGGTCGTCGAGAAGTTCACGGACGGTGTGTTCGTTGAGGAAGAAAAGAGCAATCAACTGGGGTCGGGGAAAGACTGGTACGGACAGTCGATGGACGGTCCCAGCGGCGCATTCACTCACGTCAATGTCCTCCCCGGCCTCGTGCCCAACGAGCAGATCACGTACCGCTACACGCTGGTAGCCAGCGACGAGACGCTTCCCCGGTTCACGATAACAGATGGAAGCGCCACGCTTGGTACCCACACGCTGCCTGCCGCCCAATTCGTGAATTATACCATGGCGACTGCCGGCACCTTCGAAGTCAGCGGTTCATCCAACTTGAATGCCAACACCAGCCAGTTCCATGTCGCGTTCACTTCAAGCAGCACGTCGTCGGAAGCATGGATTGACTGGGTGGAGATTCTTTACCCGCGTATGCTCTGGGGAGTGAACAACATCCTGCGATTCACGACGCCCGATGCTACCGGCATTGCAGAATACCGCCTCCAGCAGTTCGCGTCGCGCCCGATGATCTTCCGGGTGAACGATCCTGCGGATGTCCGGCTGGTTTCCGGCGTGACAGGATCGTACGTGTTCAGGGATAGCGTCCGGGAAGGACGAGTCTCGACGTATTGGGCAACAGCCACGGGTGCATGGAAGACCCCCGCCGCTCCGCAGAAGATGACCAACCAGGATCTCCGCGGCTACGCTGATGGTGCAGACTTCATTATCCTGACCAGTCAGGAATTCCGCTCGGCTGCAGACCGGCTCAAGGCCTACCGGGAGCAACCGGAAAATGGCGGGCTCAAGACGATCGT
>JADLEA010000141.1 GCA_020846365.1 Bacteroidota bacterium | reverse complement strand
TACCAGTACGGACCGGACCTCTCGCTTTTCATGACCCAGGAATTGAACGGCCGCACGTATCACATCATGAATCCCGATGTCTGCCGCCGCTATTTCTCCCGGATTCCGTTTGCCCCGTCGACCTCTCCCGACTATTTCCTCGTCCCCAAACCTGCGGGCACGTTTCGGATTTTCTGTCTTGGCGGCTCCACAACCGTCGGCTTTCCCTACTGGTACAACGGCGCCTTTCCCGCATTTCTGCACGACCGCCTGCAGAGCACTTTTCCGGACCGGTCCATCGAAGTGATCAATCTCGGGATCACCGCGACGAACAGTTTCACCGTCCTGGATTTCGCAGAAGATGTCCTTTCCTACGAACCCGACCTTCTGGTTGTGTACGACGGGCACAATGAATTCTACGGCGCACTCGGAGCAGCATCCTATGAATCAGCAGGCGGCTCGCGATGGCTCGCGAAGCTCTCGCTCGCGCTTGCTCATGTGAGAACGTATCAGTTCGCGAACGACCTGGCGGCGGGATTCCAGAATCTCAGCGCCGGTGAGGAGGATCGCGGGACGATGATGGAACGCCTCTCACGCGGGAAGACTGTGCCGCTCGGAGGCGAGACTTACCGGGATGGCCTGGACTGGTTCTCCGGGAACCTTCGTGCGCTCAAAGAACTGGCCGCCGACCGCGGGATCCCCGTCCTCCTGGGAAACCAGGCGTCAAACCTCAGAGATCTGGCTCCGTTTATCTCCGGCGTGCCGGACGGTACACCGGGGCGCGTCCGGCTGGCGTTCAACAGCCGGTTCAACGCCGGCATGGAGCAATACATGAACGGCAACTTCGACGCGGCGATCGAGGATTTCGCATCCGCAATCCAGGTCCTGCCCACGCACGCTGAGGCCCATTTTCGCATCGCGCAATGTCTTGACACGCTCGGCCGTCATTCCGAAGCGCTGCGTGAGTACCTCGCCGCACGCGATCTGGACGAGCTTCGGTTCCGGGCAAGTTCCGCATTGAATGACACCATCAACGCCATGGACGACGGCAGACAGTTCCTGAGCGTCGACATCGAGAAGGCCTTCGCGGATGCCTCGCCCGGGGGGATCGTCGGAGACAATCTTATCCTCGATCACCTCCATCCCACGGCATACGGGAATTTTCTCATCGCCCGCGAGTATGCCAGGATCATGCGTGCCCACGGGCTGCTTGCGGATGAAGCTGCCTGGGTTGCTGCCGATACCGTCAGCGATGAGACCCACTGGCAGCGCCGCCGGCTCACGCCACTCGACCACCGCATCGCGGGACGGCGGATAGAAGCCCTCGTGACGGCGTGGCCCTTTCAACCGGAAATGATGCCAATCAGCGTCATGCCGGCGCACGACACGCTTGGTCAGATCGCCGATCTCGTCTTGTACGGTCAGTATCACTGGATGCAGGGACATGACAGCGCGGCCGCGCATTATGCGTCGCGCGGGGATCTGCGCTCACTCGAAACCGAGTACCGTGTCATTATCCGCCAGCTTCCGGTCGTCGACGAAAAGCCCTACCTGCACCTCGCGGAGCTCCTGATCAAGCAAGAACGGGATGCGGAAGCGCGAGACATCATCGGTAAGCTCCTCACGATCCAGCCAGACTGTGAACCTGCTCTTCAGCTCCGGTCGCGCCTCTTCCCTCAGGGAAGATAAGCCCACGCAAATGTCCAGGCAGATGCAGACTCGACAGGCCGACAAGTGCATGAGCACAGTGCAGGAGCACAGTGTGTGAGCGCAGTGCATGAGTTCGGCCGTCTGACGTCCTGGTCGGCAGCGTCCGGACATTCGGTGATGTGAGCATGGTATCTGGTAGTTCAGAGACCCGGCGCCGCAGTCGTCCTCCGTCTTTGCACACACGGTGTGGCCGGCTGAGGGGGCAACTGGATTGCTTCCTAAATTGAGAAGGAACTCACTGGAAGCGCTTCCATAAAGATAGGGGTTTATCACAACTCCGTCAAGCGTTTTCTCATCTCCCCGTCCACCAACCTGTTTTCCCGTCAGGAGCCAGTCTCTCCGACGCCTGCACCCTGGCCGAGCAACTACCCCTGACTCTCACAATGAAGCAACTGCATTGCAACCTCCCGCCGAATCATCGAAGAGCTCTGACATCGAATAGCGTGCCGAAAGGCGTCCTTCGTCGCCCTCCTATGGTCACTTGACACTATCGTACAAGAACCATCCTGCGCACTTGAACGTTGCCCCCGGCAGCCAGACGGTAGAAATACACGCCGCTGGAGAGGCCGGACGCGTCAAACGTGACCGTGTGAGTTCCCGCTTCCTGCTTCCCGTTCACCAGCACCGCTACCTGCCGCCCCAGCATGTCGTACACCACAAGACGCACATCGCCGGCGCCTGCGACTTTGCCGCCGGACTCTGGCACGCTGTACACAATCCTCGTGTTCGGATTGAACGGATTGGGATAGTTCTGTTCCAATCGGAAGGCCATAGGTCCAGATTCGATGTCCGGACTGCCGACGTGCGTCAGAATGGTGTCCGGTATGGTGGAATACACCAGCGCGGTATAGGCGGGGACGACCATGGTGTCAATCACCGTTCCAGCCGCCTGCATTGCCGACCCATCCGCCAAATTGTACCATGCGCCAGCGGCCAGCCAGGGCACTGAAGTGATGGTGTGCGGAATTCCCCGGAAGTTCGCAACCACCATGACTTTTGCCGGCGAGAGCGTATCTTCGAAACCCCACACCATGACCTTCTGAGAAGAGTATTGGTAGAGCGGACGGAACGCTCCCCGGAACAGAGCCGGATTCATCACGCGTTGCCGGGCCAGGGCACGGTACCAGGCAAAATGCGCCTGCCCTTCGGGAGTTTGAAGCCGCGAGAACTCCACCGGCCTGTACGAAAGCTTCAGGCCGTCGGAGGCCCAGCCCCGCGGTTCGGCGAACTCCATTCCCTGCCAGAGCATCGGAATCCCAAGAGAGGTGAACATCAGGGCGCCGTAGAGCTTGTCACGCAAGACGGCCTCCGCCGCCGAAACACCCTGGAACTGCGTCATCTCGAAAATCAGCGACTGTTCATCGTGCGTGACGGTGGCGTTCACGGGCTCCGTGCGGTTTGCGTACGACGAGGGCTCCGAAGGAGTGTCGTTACCTCCGAACGCGCCCAGTCCCAGCACCTGGGATTGAATGTCCGGGAGCAACACGTTGCGGTATCGGGCTTCGTCGAAAACACGGTCCCGGAAACTGTCGTGCCACCCCGAGGTTGCTCCACTGTAGTATACAAGTGCCGGACTCTCGGGCAGGTGTTCCAGGATCTGATAGATGCTTCCGCCGTATTCCTGGTCGATCCGGTTGGCCCAACCGAGGATACCCCTTGTCGGCTGTCCGACTGCCCAGCCGATCCCCTGCGTGTAGTCATACCGGAAGCCGTCGATATGGTACTCGTCGATCCACATCTTGAGCGTTGTGTAGACCAGCTCCTGTGTCTCGTCGGTCCAATGATCCATGTCGCGGAAGAACTGGAGCTGATCCTCATTAGGACGCGTGTCGGAAATGGCTTTGAAGTACGGGTTATCCGTCTCATCCGGAAGCATCTGCCAGAGCGGTCCGGTGTCGTTTTGATGATTGAAGACCACGTCCAGGATCACGGCGATGCCATGGGCATGGGCGGAATCCACGAGCGCCTTGAATTGAGCCGGTGTGCCGTACGACGGTTCGAGCGCCACACACGAGTTCAGATCGTACCCCCAGGAATTTCCCGACGCTCCGACGCTGCCAAAGTCGTTGACCGGCATGAACTCCAGCGCGTTCACCCCAAGAGATTCAAAATGTCCCATCAGCGTAGACATGTGCGTGAAGCCCGCCTGGCCTGCGGGCAGAGAGAATGCGCCGCCGGCAAACTCTCCGATATGCAGCTCGTAGATGACGAGACGGTTGAGCGGCGGGCGTGTAAAGCCGCTATCTCCCCAGGCATAGTCATCTCCCGAGAGTCCCACGGACCCGGTGGAGAACCTGGTCCCATACTCTCCCACCCAGCGCCCCCAGGGATCAGTAATGAGCTTGCTGTTCTCAAGTTCGTACACATACTCATAGACCGCATCATCGGCAAGCTTCAGGTTCAACCACCAGTCATCTGTGCCGGGAGACCGGCGCATGAGGGTTCCCGTCACGAGTCCGAGATTCTGACCCGCCGGCGCGAGACGCAGATACACAGCTTCCTTGAACGGGACGCGCAACCGGAACGTCACCGAGTCGTTCGACGCGGGAGAAGGGAGTGTGACGCCATGCCTGGCGTATGCGGGCATTGGTATCTGAGGAACAATGATCCCCCCGCGGGCATACACCAGCGAGTCTCCCCCGCTCAGCCGGGCGACAAGCCGGATGTAATGCGCTCGCGGTACCGGAACGGGCAGCCGGTGATCGAAAATCCTCGAGCTGTCGTTGAAGGAGGAGAGCACGTCGGTATACGTTAGCGGGGAAAGCTGCGTCTCTGCTGTGCCGAGCGCGATGGCAACAACCGTGTCGCCGTTGGAGTGCACGAGCCCAGCGGTAAGCCGCGTAATCAGTTCCGATGAGTCCGTGGCAAGCACTTCAAACCAAAAAAGACGCGTTAGTCTGAGCACAGAATTGCCGTTGTCGTTCGGGTTTGTCTCGGGATTGAGGGGATCCGCATACCAACCCTGGGCAGTACCTCCCTGGTTGAATTTGTACTGATAGACCGAATCGCCGAGCGTCCGATTGGGATCTCCCGGGTTGTGGATCCTGAAGGTGTAGGTCTTCACCCAGGCGCCCAATGAGGCATCGTAGGTCATCTGCGAAGGAGCTCCAGCAGAAATGACGCCGCTTGAATTCGGGCCCCAGTTGTTGAACTGGCCCGGTACAAACACCGTTGGCGAGGAGGGCCTGTGGGCACGAAAGGATATGCGCACGCTGTCCGCTGGAGATTGCGCATGCACAAAGGCCGGGAACATGACCAGGCCGGCGACAAGAGTCCGTGTGAGAAAGCGCATTCCGTGTCTCCTCGATTCGCGAATGATTCTCCGTTGGCAGCAGCCCATGTTGCTGCCGGAATGTACGAAAGTTCTGCAAGAGAAGCCTCCATGGTTTTTTGTGCAATTCCCGCTATATTGGGGTATTCTCACTTGAGTTGAATTGTGACAAGACCCCCTCGGAGCAAAGACAGAAGGCATCGAAAGCACGTCTCCCCGGAGACGAAAGAGAGGCACTCTTCGTCTCCTCCCCTCACGGGCAGGAAGAAGGTTCTTTTCTGGCTCCTGACTCTGGCCCTGCCCTTCGCGCTCTTCGGCGCAGCAGAGCTCGTTCTCCGATTGAGCAACTACGGCCCTGATCTATCGCTCTTCACGGTCGAGGTGGTGGGCGGACGGCCGTATTACATCATGAATCCGGACGTGAAGTCTCGTTATTTCGCCAGGGTGGAGTTTTCCCCAACTACCTCCGCCGACTACTTCCCGGTAAAAAAAACCGAGGGTTCATTCCGGATTTTCTGTCTGGGCGGATCTACGACGGTCGGTTTTCCTTACGGCT
>JADLEA010000140.1 GCA_020846365.1 Bacteroidota bacterium | reverse complement strand
TTCAAGGTTGTGGCATATGATTACGGCATCAAGAGAAATATCCTCCGCCGCCTGGTTGCGTTCGGATGTCACGTGACGGTTGTTCCTGCCGGTTTCCCGGCAACCGATGTGCTGGCCATGCAACCCGACGGAGTTTTTCTTTCGAACGGGCCGGGCGATCCGGCGCCGGTCCGCGTCGCCATCCAGAACATCCGCACGCTCCTCGGCCGTGTCCCGATATTCGGCATCTGCCTCGGCCATCAATTGCTCGCCCTTGCGCTCGGTGGAAAGACCTACAAGCTGAAATTCGGACACCGGGGTGCAAACCATCCGGTGAAAAACCTCCTTTCCAACGCAGTGGAGATCACCTCGCAGAACCACGGGTTTGCCGTCGATCCCGACTCCCTCGACCAGCAGGCCGTCACCATCACCCATGTGAACCTGAATGACGGGACCAATGAGGGAATCCGTCACCGCACGCTGCCGGCCTTTTCGGTACAATACCATCCAGAGGCGTCGCCGGGCCCGCACGACAGCGACTATCTCTTTCGCGAGTTCATCGCCCAGATGGAAGCGTTCGCTCCCGTCCCCCTCGAAAAGTAACGGGCAGTTCGCCATGGCAGCGGGATATCGCATTCTTCCCGAAGTCTTCGACCGCTGGCAGTCGAGCTATGGTGCCGACTTTACGACGCTCATTCTTCCGCATTTGCTCTCCACCCTGAACCAGTTTGGATGTCCCGAGAAATCACTGCTTGATGCGGCATGCGGCACAGGGACTCTCGTCCTGGAGATGGCCAGCCGTGGATGGGCAGGGGGTGGGATTGATCTCTCCCGGGGCATGATCGAAGTCTGCCGCAAGAAGTCGATCCCACCGGGGGCAGACGTGTGGTTCAAGAGGATGGACATGCGTGCATTCACCACGCCCTCGCCTGTCGGACTCGTGACTTCACTCGGCGATGCGGTGAATCATCTGCTGACAATCCGGGATCTTCGGGCTTTCCTGTCGTCGGCTTTCCGGGCGCTCCTTTCCGGCGGATTGCTCGCATTCGACGTGAACAACGAATGGTGCTTCAGGAATCTCTGGAAGGGGAGCAGCACCATTCGACACAAAGACTTCACGATGGTGCTGGAGAATTCCTACGTGCCGTCGCGGCGGCGAGCGCTCTCACGAATCCACCTGAAGCACAACAGGCCGGGACCGCGCAGGGCCGCACACGAGATTGTCGAGGAGCGGTACTTCTCTCCCGACGAAATCCGAAGGGCGTTGAGTGCCGAGGCATACACAGTACTGCACGCGGAAGATTTTGCCCTCAGCTCAGCCCCGGAGGTCGGGAAGCCCAAGACCTGGTGGGTGGCGCGCAAAGCTTGAATGTTGCCGGAGTTCAGGCCGCTTGTATTCGCACCACAACTGAAGAACCCGCCAGTCTCCCGGGCTCTCGCGAACCGGCGGTTCATGGGGCCGAATGACTGAGAATTCCGGCGCTATGCGTACCCATCGTAGCGCATGGTCTGCCCTGCGTCGCGCACAAAGCCCAACTTCTCAAGCACAGCTCCTAAGGCGTCGAGCGTCGGTTTGTTGCCGTTGCACTGTTCAATGTGGATTTGCCGGAAGGGACGGTGGGTAGAGGGGCGGTGGGTGAGAGCGATAAGCAGACGCAGCGCATCCTCTAACGCGTCAATCGGTGCGTCGGCTGCCGTGTAGAGCCGCGTACCGTTGAGCTCGCTGAGGAGGACTGGCGAACCATCCTTGAATGCGATCGTGGCAGAAGCGGAACGCGTTGTTCCTCCTTCCCCGATGGGCATCGGTACGCCGGGTCCATACGGATTGACCGGGTCGCAGGCGCTCAGGAGCACGACGGGAGCGGCGGGCTGCGGGGAACGGGTCCGGCGAAGCGCGTCCACCGCCGGGGGGAGTGCATACTGCATACCGGAAAGACCCTCCACGAAGTACCCCCGCCGCACGACGCCCCGCAGCTCGCGACGTTGGAGCTCGGGGGAGAGGATCGACCACGGCAACAGATCTTCACGCCTGAGGAATTCCCGCGCCAGAATGCCGTACCTGGCCAGAGCGATGTCCACCTGGCGCGAAGCACGGGCCTCGGGCGTCAGATCCTCACCGAGAACAGCGGGGTGGTGGAGCAGGGACCAACGCCCCTGCCAGCCGGGAATTTCGCGCAACGCCCGTCGGGCACTTTGCACCACAGGGGCAAATCGTCTTCGGGAGTGCGGGCCGATGACCTGTACGGGCTCCACGGGGATGTTTCCGTCCGTGCGTGACGACCGCTTCAGTTGAAACAGCTCGTCCAGATTGTCATTCGTAATCAGGCCGTTCCAGAACAGCTCTGCCAGCGCCGCATTCAGTGCCGGAAGTGAGACATGAGCGCCTCCGCGTATGTCGTTCAAGAACGAGGCGCCATGTTGCCGGAGGTATGCGAGCACGCGGGACGCCCCTTCGCTGAGTTCACTCACCAGCTTCTCGTCCGGTGGGTCAAGAAACACTGCCCCCTCCCCGCGGCGAAATACGCGCATGCGACCAGGACCCGCGCCGCACCAGACGTAGCCGGGCACGCTGCCCAGAGCAAGACCCGGAGACGTCCCGGAGTTGGGAAGCCGTGGTTCAAGAACATAGTGTTCCCAGACCTCTACCGGGAGAGCCAGCCCGGAGAACTGCTCCACCCATGCCGCAACATCCCCCTGAGCCGTGTGAGAAAGACCCGGAGCGACACCGTGCCACAAGAATGCGAACCGCGTGTACTCGGCAAGCGTGCACGGCTGGATCTCTTTTCTGAGCACAGAGATCGTTTGCCGGTGCATACGCTCGATGTTGGGACGATAACACCACTGTATGTCTTCTGCGCCGGGAACGGAAGGTGGGCGAAACCTGCCGCGTACCATCTGTTTATCGGAAGTCCAGTGAGAGGTCAATTCGTGCACGCGGTGCTCCGGCAGACCGTAACGCGCTGCAAGCTCGGCCGTTGTCACCGGCCCATGGTGTTCCACATAGCGGCGGAGAATCCTCACCGTCTCCGGTTCGGATCCAAGACGGGTGTAGAGCGCAACGTCCTCTCCGGCGATCCAAACCGGCCGGCCCGCCTGCTGAACGCGTACCGCCCGTCCGTTCCCGCTCAGCGCGGAGAGGAATTCCGTGCTCTCTCCCTCCACACGGAGGCGCACTTCCTCTTCGGACAAGTCACCCACTCTTACCAACAACTCCATGAGCTCCTCTGGCGTGCGGGCGCGGAAGCCCGGGCGCGAATGTTGCAGATCGGCTTCAACCGCCGCGATTGCCTCCGGCCGCAGCAATGAAGCTACAGTCTCCAGGTCCACAAGCTCCGAAAGCAAGTCCCGGTTGACCGCCAGATACTGGCTCTGCCTGTCTTCACGCGGCTGATCCTTCTGATACATGTACGCGGCGATGAAATCGAAGAGGAGACTTGCCGCGAAGGGGGAGGGGATCTCCGTCTGCGCAACCTCAACATGGAGAGAACCGTCAGCTATGCCGGAGAGGACGCTGCGAAACCGGGGGAAATCCAGGACGTCATTCAGCACTTCTCGGACCGTTTCGATGACAATAGGAAAGTCCTCAAAATGCCGGACGGCATTCAGCAGGTCCGATGCTCTGAGCCGTTGCAGCCAGAGAGGAGTTCGCTTCCCGGGAGTGGTTCGAGGAAGCAACAGCGCTCGTCCCGCGTTCTGACGGAACTGTCCGCCAAACAGCGGCGAGAAGAGCATGTCGTCGAGCACAACGTTCTGCGCGGCGGCTACATCGATGTCCGACAGGAGGTCCAGGTGGAGTGTGTCCGTATCCGGACATCGCAGCATGATACCGTCGTCATTGTAGAGCATTTGCGGTTCACTGCCGGCTTTCTCCGTGAACCGGCGCGCGAGCAACAATCCCAGTAGTCCGTTCACCCTTCGCCCGAAGCAGGAATGGACAATGATGCGTGGATCGCCAAGCTCGTCGCGGAAAGACTCGAGGATGAGCACCTTGTCGGTCGGAAGCCGTCCCGTGGCCTCTTTCTGTCGCCTCGCGTAGTCCAGGATATTCCACGCTCCACGCGAATCCACAGGGTACTCGCGCTGCAACCACTCCTGGCATCCCGGCGTGTCCAGCCGGGTTTCCAGCTCGCGCCGGAATCGCCCCACGGACTGGCTGAGCTCAAAGCTTCTGCCAATGCCTTCGCCCTTCCAGAAGGGCATACGGGCGGGTGCCCCCGGCGCAGGGGTGACAATGATCCGGTTCGCATCGATATCCACCATCCGCCAGACGCTCGAACCCAGCAGGAACGTGTCCCCGTTCCGGCTTTCGTACACGAACTCCTCGTCCACCTCCCCCACTTTCGTTCGCTTGTCCTCCAGGTAGACGCCGTAGTACCCTCGCTCCGCGATGGTCCCGCCGCCGGTGACTGCCACGCGGACGGTGCCCGGAAGCGGTGCCACCACGCCGTTCACGCGATCCCAGGATATCCGTGGTTGGAGATCGCGGAATGCCTCATGCGCATATCGTCCGGCGAGCATGTCCAGCACCCTGTCAAAGAGCTCGCGGGGGAGACTCCGGTAGCACATCGAGCGTCTCACGACCGAAAAGAGGCGGTCCACAGGCCACGGCTCCACGCCCACCATTGCGACGATCTGCTGGGCCAGCACATCCAGGCAATTTGTGGGAATCGCGGTTTCCTCAACTTCATGCGACACCATGGCGCGGGCGACGACAACGGACTCCACCAGATCTTCCCTGTGGCTGGCGAACACGCGCCCTTTGCTGGTGGCGCTCACAAGGTGCCCTGACCGTCCCACACGCTGGAGTCCCCGTGCGATGCCTTTCGGAGACTGCAGCTGGATGACAAGGTCGACAGAGCCAATGTCGATCCCGAGCTCGAGCGCAGACGTGGCGATCAGCGCCCGGAGCCGTCCGGCCTTCAGGTCGGCCTCCATCTCCTCCCGAGCGATACGTGACATGCTGCCATGATATGCCTGGACCAGCTGTTCGCCGGTCTGAGCGGACGCTACGTTCCCGGATGGCGGTCCCGTCTGCCGCGGGACATCATAGAGGTGAAAGGTAGCCTCCTGTGCCCCGATGATCCGGTCATTCAATGTTGCGGCTACACGCTCTGCAAGACGGCGGTTGTTGACAAACACGAGCGTTGTCTTGTGTGTGCGGATTTCCTCAAGAATCTCGTCAAACACCAGCGGCCAAACGCTGTCCTGCGGAAGGAGAGCGAAATCATCGGGAGCACAGATCACCTTCAGGTCCATTTCTTTTCGCTGCCCTGCATCCACGATCTGCACCGGACGCTGCGCAGTGCGGCCATCAGTTCCCGCATCTCCCGCCGCATACCCTCCGAGGAATTCTGCGATGCGCTCGAGGGGACGCTGCGTTGCCGAAAGCCCGATGCGCACCATCTCCTGATCGGCGATCTCCTGAAGGCGTTCGAGCGAGAGGGACAAGTGCACACCCCGCTTGTTGCCACAGAGCGCGTGGATTTCATCCACAATCACATCCTGGACCGTCTTGAAGATCTTCCTGGCCCGTGGGGAGGTTAGCATCAAGTAGAGCGACTCCGGCGTCGTGATGAGGATATCCGGTGGATCGCTCACCATCGCTCTGCGCTTGCCGGCCGGAGTGTCGCCCGTTCGAACGGCCGTGCGAAGGGGCGGGAGAGTCTGACCGGATTCGACGGCTTCCCGGCCGATTCCGGAGAGAGGGACCTCCAGGTTTCGCGCAATGTCGTTGTTCAGCGCCTTGAGCGGCGAAACGTACAGCACCCTGACTCCCGGCGAGAGCGGTTCGCGCAGGTGCTGCTCGATGAGGTGGTTGATCGTCCAAAGGAAAGCTGCGAGGGTCTTTCCCGATCCGGTCGGTGCCAGGATAAGCGTGTTCCGGCCTGCTGCAATACCCGGCCAGCCGAGGCGTTGAGGCGGGCTGGGCTCCCCGTACGTCCGTTCGAACCACCGGCGCACCAGTGGGTGGAAATCGTCCAAAACAGCATGTGCTTTCATGGCCGGGGGTGATGAGATGGAGGTTCACGCCATAATAGACAAAAACTCCCAAGAGTTCAACGCGCGTGTAACCAAATCCGACGGAAATCGTACCTTTCTGTGGAACATCGCCTCAGGTAGAGTCATTTTCCCGCGAAAGGTCTTCACCATGAAACGTAAACACATCGTCCTCATCTCAGTGGGCGGGATTGTCTTTCTCGGTGCGGGTTACCTCCTTTTTGCCCGTTCCGACTCCTCGGAAGAACTGGGCCCTGGCCGCGTCAAGGTAACCCGTGAGGACATTGTTGATAAAGCCCTTGCTGTGGGGACCATTGAGCCGGAGAACGAAATCTCGGTGAAATCCAAGGTGTCGGGCGTTGTCCGGCGGATTTTTGCCGACGCGGGAGCTTATGTGAAAGCCGGGCAACCGCTCCTGGAGGTGAAACCCGACCCCACGCCTCTTGAACTGGCCGATGCAAAGCGACAGGTTCAGCTGCGCGAGGTGGAGACAGAGAACCTCACGAAGGAGATGGTGCGCCAGAATGCCATGGTGAAGAAGAACCTCATCTCCGCCAAGGAATACGAGGACTTTGAGCGTCGATTCCAGGAAGCCCAGCTCCAGCTCAAAATCACCCGTGAGCGGCTGGCCCTGTTGGAAAGCGGAAAAGTAACGATCGAGAACACTGAGATCGAGTCTATCATTAAGGCCCCGATCGACGGGTACGTGCTGAGCAAGACCGTGGAGGTGGGCGACCCGGTCACCCCTCTGACGTCGTACCAAGAGGGGACTGTGCTGATGAAGATGGCCAACATGGAACGGCTTCTGTTCAAGGGAACGGTTGATGAGATCGATGTCGGACGACTGCATGAGGGGATGGAATCGGAACTCAAAGTGGGCGCGCTCCCTCAGGACAAGATATCGGGCAAGCTCGTGAAGATTTCTCTGAAGGCCGAGAAGCGCGAGAACGCCACGGTGTTCCCGATTGAGATCTCCGTGCCCAGCGGCAGCAATTCGACTCTTCGGGCCGGGTACTCCGCAAACGCGAACATCTTCATCCAGAGAAAGGACAGCGTCCTTACCATTCCCGAACGGGTGGTCACCTTCCGCAATGATTCGGCTTTTGTGAAGGTGCCCCTCGGGCCTGAAAAGGAAGAAGAACGGTTCATCAAGACGGGCCTGAGCGATGCGATCAAGATCGAGGTGGTAGAGGGTCTGCGGGAAGGGGAGGAAATCCTGGAGAAGCCGGTAAAGAAGATCGAATGAACGGCCTCCTCAACACCATCGGCGAGTTCATCCGGGATCTGCGCGCACAGAAGCTCCGCGCCTTCCTGACGCTCTTCGGAATCATCTGGGGAACCTTCACGATCATCGTGTTGCTCGCCTTCGGCATGGGATTCAAGCGCCAGCTTTCCATCAACATGCACGGAATCGGCGAGAGCATCGCCATTATGTTTCCCGGCCGCACGACCAAACCGTTCGAAGGGTTCGGCATCGGCCGCCCGATGTCCCTCATTGAAGACGATGCGCGCCTGATCGCTGATCAGGTCGCCGACGTGGACCGGATCAGTCCCGAGTACATGCGCTATGACACGCCCGTACGCGTAGGTGAAAACATCATCACGCCGGCCATCTCGGGCGTCATTCCCGTGTACGGGGACATCCGGAACATCATCGCAGAGCGCGGCGGAAGGTTCGTGAACGACGTGGACATACGGGAGCGAAAGCGCGTGGTGATCCTCGGCTCGGAAGTGAAGAAGCTCCTCTTCGGGGAAACGGATCCCATCGGGCGACTGGTGTACGTCGGACAGGTCCCGTTCACCGTCGTCGGCGTCATGCAGAAGAAGACTCAGAACTCCTCCTACAACCGCCGGGACCAGGACCGCATATTCATTCCGGCGACCACCTATGCCTCCGTCTTCGGCGACCAGCGACTGAGCAACATCGTGTTTACCACCAAGGATCCCAATCGCTCGGAGGAGACCGTGGCGAGGGTGCGCGAGGTGCTGGGGAGGAAGTACAGGTTTGACCCGACGGATGAAGATGCCGTGTGGATCTGGAACACCGCAGAGTTCGACAAGTTCATGTTCGTCTTCTTCCTGGCGTTCAACATCTTCATGGGCCTGATCGGCAGCTTCACGCTCGCCGTCGGCGGCCTGGGGGTGGCCAACATTATGTTCATCGTGGTGCAGGAGCGTACGAAGGAAATCGGCATCAAGCGGGCTGTGGGCGCGCGCAAACGGGACATCCTGTTCCAGTTCTTCCTGGAGACCATGTTCATTGTGTTCTTAGGCTCGTCCGTGGGTTTCCTGATCTCCTACGGCATCATCGAGGCGATGCAGTATATCCCCATCAAGGATTTCATCGGAACGCCGATCTTTACCTCTGAGATCGCGGTGGTTACGGTTATCGTGCTCTCGCTTATCGGCCTCGCCGCCGGGCTGCTGCCTGCGCGGCGTGCTGCAAACCTGAATGTCGTGGATTGTCTCCGGACATGACGGCATCCACTTTCTCCCACGATTCGCCCGGCGCATATGTGGCGTGAACTGATCGGTGATTTTCTGAGGGATTTGAATTCCCAGCGGACGAGGGCGTTTCTTACGATCCTCTCCATCACGTGGGGGACGATCGCGGTCGTCCTTCTGCTCGCGTTTGGCGATGGCCTCGGGACGCAGATGCGCAACGGGCTTATCAACGCCGGCAATCGGATTATGGTGCTGTACGGCGGGGAGACGGGCATGCAATACGAAGGAGTCCCCAAGGGGCGGCGGATCCGGCTGGTGGAGGAGGATGCCGAACTGCTGCGCCGCGCCATTCCTGATATCGAGATGATCACGCCGCAGTATCGAGCCACGACACGGCTTACGGTGGGGAAAACTTCTCAGAACACCGAATGCGAGGGGGTCGATCCCAACTTCGAGGAAATGCGAAGGATGTACCCGGCTGCCGGCGGGCGCTTCCTGAATGTCCACGACGTGGCGCAACAACGCCGCGTTCTCGTGCTGGGGACCGTGATCGCGCGCGATCTGTTTGGCGATGTGGACCCGATTGGCGAAGTGGTTTTGCTGGAGGGCGTGCCGTTCACGGTCATCGGCATCCTGCAGGCGAAGATCCAGACCAGCATGAACAACGGCCCTGACACCCGGAGAGCGATCATTCCCAACAGCACGATGCGGACAATGTTCGGAAGGGAATATGTCAACTCGCTGGTGGTCAGGCCCGGCGACCCCTCACGCCAGCTGGAGGTGAAGAAGGAGATCTTCAGGGTTCTCTCGCGAAAGTACCACTTCCATCCGGACGACGAGCGCACGCTGTTCATCTGGGATTTCATTGAGAACGAGAAGATCAACCGGAAGGTCAGCCTCGGCGTGAGCATCTTCCTTTTCGGCGTCGGTTTTCTCACGCTCCTTATCGCCGGTGTCGGCGTGGCAAATGTGATGTATGTCGTCGTCAAAGAACGCACCCGGGAAATTGGCATACGCCTGGCCGTCGGCGCCCGCCGCAGGCACATTCTCTTCCAGTTCATTTTTGAGGCCCTCTTCATCGCCTTCCTCGGTGGAAGCATCGGGATGTTGTTCTCATGGGGAGTCGTGAGCGTGGTCCACCTCCTGCCGAGCGATGAGGGCGCCATGCAGTTCTTCGGCAAACCCATCCTTTCGCCGGTGACGATGCTGCTCACGGCAGGCATCCTTGCCCTCATCGGTTTGCTCGCCGGGTTCTTCCCGGCCCGCCGTGCAGCCAGCGTGGATCCGGTGGAAAGTCTGCGCTACGAATAGCACCAGCGGTTGGCCTGCGACCCCACCTCCGGAGGGTGTGCACCCGACGACCGGTATTCCCACGGCAACGGGATTTCTCCCACGACGGGGGTTTCCACAGCGACGGAATTTCTCCCGCGACAGGCATTCCCACTCCAGTGGGTGCACCCCCAGTAACCGGCATCCCTGGCATAGGAACATCCATCGTCCGGCATTCTCGCCGATGTCCTTCCTCCATGACGCTATCGCCAAACCTCTCTCCGTCCGATAACCGATGTCTGTTCAGAACATCTGTCCTGGACCTTCCGTAGAGAATTGATTCCGGCACCAACGGTTCGTACATTATGCATGCAGCGTGCGGCACACGGGGATCTGCGGGTTCTTCAAGGGATCTGCCGAAGGCATCCTGGGTCAAATCCCTCCCTGGATGGGCTCTCGTGGTGCAGCGGATCAATCCTAAGACAGAAGGAAAGCACGGCAGTATGAACAAAGTTCTCTGTGCAGCCGTTTTGACATTCCTGTTGGGTCTCGGGGGATTCCCCGGCACATCGCTTGCGCAAAGCCCAACACCCTTCGGGACCGCCTACTCGCCGGTGACAAAATTCGATCCCCAGCGGGATGCCGCGAAGGATATTGCGGACGCTCTTCGTGAGGCCCGGCGGTCGAACCGGAGAGTGCTCCTGGATGTAGGAGGGGAGTGGTGTATCTGGTGCCGACGCCTGGACACGCTGTTCATCCGGAATGCAGGGCTCGCGGATCTTCTCCACAGCAACTATGTCGTTGTGAAAGTAAACTACAGCAAAGAGAACAAGAACGATTCCGTCCTTTCCCGGTATCCCAAGATCCCCGGGTATCCTCATATGTTTGTGCTGGATCAGGACGGCACCCTTCTGCACTCACAGGATACCGGGGAGCTGGAATCCGGCAAGGGTCATGATCCTGCGAAAGTGAGGACGTTTCTCGAAACGTGGAGTCTCGCGCACCGCCCTGCCCGAAGCACGACGGAACGGTAGGGCCAATCCAGGTGTTCTATCTCTACGGCGACCCGGGTGCGCAGCGCCCACGTCGCGCGAAAAGAGAGGTCTTTCAACGATTCATCATTGAAGAGGTGTACATGAAGCCGGTTCACATCATTGCTGCCGTCCTCCTGGTCGTCGGCGTCGCCGTCTCCGCCGCTTTCGCAGCGGATCCAGCCCCGAATTTCTCCCTTACCACTGCCGAAGGGAAGACTGTCGAGCTGAAGAAGCTAGCGGGCAAAGTTGTCGTGGTGAATTTCTGGGCGACCTGGTGTGGCCCGTGCCGGCGCGAGATTCCCGGGATGATGAATGTGTACGAGAAATACAAAGCCAAGGGTCTTGAAATTGTCGGGATTTCCCTGGACCGCGGCGGGTGGAAGGATGTGAAGCCGTATCTTGCAAAGAACAAGATCTCCTATCCCATTGTCATCGGCGATCAGGCCCTCACCGAGCAGTACGGCGGGATTGAGGCGATTCCCACGACGTTCATTGTGGACAGGAAGGGAAACATCGTGGCCAAGCACGTGGGTTCGGTCACGGAGGAGGAGTTCGAGAAGGCAGTGAAAGACGTGCTCTAGGTCAAGCAGCCATCGCGACGTCCGGGAGATGCTCCCGGGCAGCCGCTGAACACGTATTCCTGTAGCAAAGCAAAGCGCCCCTGCATTCTTCGTCTGAAGAGTGCAGGGGCGCCTGCGTGTTGACTCACGACAAGGGAGCTAACACTTCGACCAACCGCACTGGTAACAGACAACGCAGCCACTCACGTGTTCCACGGTGCTTCCGCATTCAGGGCAGGTGGACACGGTGACAGCGCGCGGAGCAGCCGGTTGGTGCGACGCTCCATGATGCGACTTCGCCTTCTTTGTCTTCGCAGCCCGGAAGGCAATGATCTCGTCCCGCTCATCCAGATACCGTTCGAGGACTTTCCCGATGGCGTCCGGAGTCGAGAGGATCTGACCTCCCTGACCATCCCAGACTGAGGTGGGTCCGGAGATGCCCTTGAGTTGTTTGACGACCTCCCGCGGCTCGATGCCGGAGCGGAGGGCGAGAGAGATCAGGCGGGAAATTGCCTCGGACTGTGCTGCGGCATTCCCCCCCGCCTTTCCGATGGTGGTGAAGACCTCGCACATCCCGGATTCGTCTTCGTTGATCGTCACGTAGAGGTAACCCTCGCCGGTTTTGACCCGTTCGGTGACGCCGTGGGTGCGGACGGGCCGCTGGCGTGGTCCTTTGGGTGCCCGCGGTTCAGCTTTCGTCGCGTCCTGAGCTCCCTGCTTGCGCGCGAATTCTTCCGTCTGCAGGATGCCTTCACGGCTCCCCTCGCGATAGACCGTGATCCCCTTCAACCCGGCCTTGTACGCCGTCAGATAGATATCCCCGACCGTCTCCACGCTGACGTCTTCCGCAAGATTGACAGTGGACGAGATGCTGCTGTCGACATACTTCTGGATGATCCCCTGCATCTTGACCCTGAAGTAGGGATCGATGTCATGAGCGGTGACCACGTAGTCGGGGAGGTTGACATCATCGCCGAAGAGTTTCTTGACCAGCGGGTGAAAGACCTTGTATTCCGAGAAGGTCTCGCCGTCATGATTTTTCACCCGGCGGCGATAGCTGGTGCAGAAGATAGGCTCGATGCCGGAGCTGGTCTGCGCTACGATAGAGCCAGTGCCCACCGGGGGTACGGTAAGGACCGTGCTGTTGCGGATTCCGTACTTGCTGATGTCTTCGCGAAGGTCTGGCGGAAGTGCCTGGATGAACTTGCTGCGGGAATACCCCTCCCACTGGAAGAGCGGGAAAGCCCCCTTCTCACGCGCGAGGGCGACCGACGTGCGGTAGGCCTCGTCGCGAATGATCTGCATGATGCGTTCGGTCTCGTCCAGAGCGGCTTGCGAGTCGTACCGGATCTTCATGAGCAGGAGGGCATCGGCCAGGCCTGTGATGCCAAGTCCGATCCGGCGATCGGACGCCACGGCCTTCTTGATCTTCTCCAGCGCATGGTTCTCCATGTTGTAGTCGATGATGTTATCCATGAAGCGGGTGGCCACGCGCGTCACTTCGGCAAGCCGGGCATAGTCGAATTGCCCTTCCGCACCCACAAACTTGCAGAGGTTGATATTGCCCAGATTGCATGCCGTGTAGGATGCCAGGGGTTGCTCGCCGCACGGGTTGGTGCTGGTGAGGGGATTCGCGTACTCGACGTTGTGGTAGTCCCGCATCGTGTCCCAGAAGATGATTCCGGGTTCGGCGGAGGCGTGAGCATTCTTGACGATCTTGAACCAGAGCTCGCGTGCGTTCACCGTCCGGTACGTCTTGCTGTTCCACCGCAGATCGAAGGGGCGGTCATGGGTCACGGCATCCATAAATTCATGCGTGATCAGGACGCTGATGTTCGCGTGCTGCACGTGCGTACGGCGAACGTCGTTCTTGATGGTGATGAAGTGCTCGATGTCGGGGTGGTCAACGCGCATGGTCAGCATTAACGCGCCGCGCCGGCCGGCCTGAGAGACCGTGTTGGTGCTTTCGCTGAAGAGGTTCATGAACGCGGTCGCACCCGGCGAGTGGTCGATGGTGGCGTTCACGGGGGCGCCTTCGGGCCGAAGCGCCGAAAGGTCGGTCCCCACACCGCCGCCTGTCCGGTACACCATCGCGGATTCGCTCAGGCAACGATAGATTCCTTCGAGGCTGTCTTCCTCGATCGGTATGACGTAGCAATTGGAGAGCGTGGGGCGACGCCGCGCGTCTTCGCGCCCGGCACCATGCATCACCCGCCCGCCCGGGACAAACGTGAAGTCGAAGAGGATTTCAAGAAACCGCCGCTGCCACTCCTCGCGGTTCGCGGTTTCTACCGAAGCAACCGCGCGGGCAATCCGGTCCCACAGGTGCATCGGACCCTGCTCATTCGGAGCCAGGTACTTGGAGCGGAGAACATCGGCCGCAAGCTCATTGTCGCCGTAGTAGTCACGACAGTCCAACGCCAGGTCCATGACGGTTTCATTCATCGGAAAGGCCTGGGGAGGCGGGGTGGCTTGCCGGGTGTCAAGTGCAGATCCGGTCACAGCGTCATTACGGGCCATGAACAACTCCCTGGTGTTGAGCAGGATGACGAAAAAAAAGCATCAGCGCATCCTTTGACCGCCTTCGTCCGGCGGGGTCAGCATGCGCTGACGACTAAGTCTTGAGTTTCGAATATGTAGCTCCGGGGCGCGGGTGATGTTGCTGGTGTGGTTCGTCGCAGTCAACCATGCGTATTCCCAGACTGTGATGGCCCCGGATCGGATGGAATGCTATAGTACAATGAACAGTAACAGGTTCCGGCATTTACTTCCTGCGATTGTCTAGCGAGCCGGAGAGCACGGCGGAAAATATACAACCTAAGGGAGGATAAGTCAAGTAAAAATTTTCATGAAGACAGGTTCTTTTCTGCGAAGGGCCGGGTTACGCGGAAATCTCTTGCTCTCGCGGCGGAAAGGGTCTTGCATTTCAATTCTCCCGAACCTATACTTACAACCTAGCCACTCCTCTCCTCACAATCAGGAATCCCTTCGATGGCAGTTGCGGTCGAATTCCGCACGATCCCTGAAATGTTTCTGAGACTGACCGAGAAATTCGCCAAAGAATCCCGGCCTGTATTGATGTACAAGTCTGACGGAACGTACAAAGGGATCTCCTACAGCGAATTGCGCTCCAAAGTCGAAACCTTTGCCTTCGGGCTTTCAGCCCTCGGTATCGAACGCGGAGACCGCGTCGCAATCATATCCGAAAACAGACCCGAATGGGTCGTCAGCGATCTGGCGATTGTGGCCCTGGGTGCCGTGGGGGTGCCGCTGTATCCGACCATGACTGCCAAGCAAATCGAGTTCATTTTCAATGACGCAGGCGTCAAGGCCGCGATCGTGTCCAACCAGTTCCAGCTGAACAAAGTGATGCGCGCGTACCCTGACGTCAAGACGCTGGAAAAGGTGATCCTCATTGCTGAGAAGGGACCGATTCCGGAGCCGGACACCTTTGGCTTCTCAGTGGTCATGGAGATGGGGGAAAAACGGCGCAAAGAAGACCCTGAACTGGTCAGGAAAAGCATCCAGAGCGTGCAGCCGGAGGATCTGTTGACCCTGATCTACACCTCGGGCACAACGGGAAACCCCAAGGGGGTGATGCTGTCACACCGGAACCTCGTCAGCAACATCATCGCATCCGCGCAGGTCATCGAGTTCGGCACCGATGATGTGATGCTGTCCTTCCTTCCTCTCTCCCACAGCTTTGAGCGCATGGCGGGCTACTACACAGGGATGTCCTGCGGCGCCACGATCGCGTATGCCGAAAGCGTGGAGACGGTCAGAGATAACATGCTGGAAGTTCGCCCGACCATTGTCACAACCGTTCCCCGCCTCTTTGAGCGGATCTACAGTCGTGTGATGAAGCAGGTGGACGGGGGTTCTCCTCTCAAGAAGAAGATCTTTTTCTGGGCGCTGGATGTCGGGCACCGGTACGCGCAGGCCCGCCGCACGGGCTCGATATCGACGGGCCTGCGGCTCAAGCACGCCGTGGCGGACAGACTGGTCTATGCGAAGCTCCGGGAGAAGACGGGCGGCAGGATGAAATTCTTTGTTTCCGGCGGCGCAGCCCTCGGGAAGGAGTTCGGGGAGTTCTTTGAGGCGGTCGGACTGAATGTGATCGAAGGCTATGGCCTGACGGAGAGCTCGCCGGTCATCTCGGTTAACCGTCTGGACAATTACAAGTTCGGCACCGTCGGCCATCCCATACCGGGAGTCGAAGTCCGGATTGCGCCCGACGGCGAGATTCTCGCGCGGGGCCCGAATATTATGACGGGCTACTTCAACAACCAGGAGGCGACCCGGCAGGCGATCGACTCTGACGGGTGGCTGCATACCGGCGACATCGGCAACCTGGACGCAGAGGGGTTCATTCATATCACCGACAGGAAGAAACACCTCTTCGTGAGCTCAGGAGGGAAGAATATCGCCCCGCAGCCGATCGAGAACCTCTTTCTGTCGAGCAAGTACATCGAGCAGTTCATGCTCATCGGTGACCGGCGCATGTTCCTCACGGCCCTGATCGTCCCGGATTTTGACGCCCTCAAAGAGTACGCCGATGCCCGGAACATCACGTACACGTCCATCAGTGACCTGGTGAAAGACCCGGACGTCAACGACCTGATCGACAAGGAAATCAACAAGATTCAGAAGGACCTGGCCAATTACGAACGTGTGCGCCGCTTCACCCTTCTGGAAAAGCAGTTCTCCATTGAAGAAGGGGAACTCACTCCCACCCAAAAAGTCCGCCGCAAGGTGATCGAAGAGCGCTACGGGCATCTGATTGACAGCATGTACGAGGGGATCAGCTGATCCCCTCGTTTCGTTGACATTTCAGCCCATTTTACCTAAATTACAAGCCTCAGAGTAAACTTTCCTCCTTCCATGCTTGTTGAGGATGATGGAACAGTACATCCCTATCGTGTTCATGGTGGCCATCGGCGTCATTGCCGGCGTGGTGTTCGCCCATATCAATCGCTGGATAGGCCCCCGACGCCCCAATGAGGAAAAGCTCTCTACGTATGAGAGCGGCATGGAGCCCGTCAGGACAGCACGGGAACGATTCTCCGTGAAGTTCTACCTCGTTGCCATGTTGTTTATCGTCTTTGATATCGAAATCGTCTTCCTCTACCCCTGGGCAGTCGTGTTCCGAAAGCTGGACGCCGCGGGGATTATCGGCATGGGCGTATTCCTCTTCGTGCTTGTTGTCGGATTGATCTACGAATGGCGCAAGGGCGGAATGGACTGGAAGTAGAGATGAAGAGAATTGAAGATGGAAGACTGAAGATTGAATGTGGTGGGTGGATGCCCGGAGGATGGCGCTGGGCATGTAGTGGAGACCGGGGACGCATTGAACGGTGATTGGAAAGTGATGAGCTATGGGACTTGAGAGACTGCAGACAGACGGCTTCCTGACCACACGGCTTGAGGATGCGGCGGCGTGGATCAGTGCCTGGGCGAGGAAGAACTCGCTCTGGCCGATGCCGATGGGCATCTCGTGCTGTGCGATCGAGATGATGGCCACTGCCTCCCCCCGCTTCGATATCTCGCGATTCGGTTCGGAGGTCATGCGGTTCACCCCGCGCCAGTGCGATGTCATGATCGTAGCCGGAACGGTGACCTTCAAGATGTCCAGGGTAGTCCGGAAGATCTATGATCAGATGCCGGATCCCAAATGGGTTATCTCGATGGGGGCGTGCGCCTCGTCCGGCGGCATGTTCCGCTCGTACTCGGTGGTGCAGGGAATCGACCAGTTCATTCCTGTGGACGTGTTCGTGGCCGGGTGTCCACCGCGTCCGGAAGCCCTGCTGCATGCCCTGATGGAACTCCAGAAGAAAGTCGCACGCGAACGACCCACAGGCGCTGCAACTGGCAGGGGGCAGATACACATTCCGGAGAGCGTCTCATGAGTCACCCCGTCGTTGAGAGGATCAACGCCCTGCTCCCCGGGAGCGTTCTCTCGTCAGAGGAGTTCCGTGGAGACCTCACGCTGGTGCTCAAGCGCGAAGCTCTCGTGCACGTATGCGAAACCCTGAAGGCCGATCCCCAGCTTGCGTACGACATGGTGATTGACGTCACGGCGGTGGATCGCTATCTCCCGGAGGGTCGCTTTGAAGTGGTGTATCACGTGTATTCCCTCCAGCACAAACGCTACCTGCGGCTGAAGGTCCGGGTGGAAGAGCAGGATCCGGTGATTCCCACCGTGACCGGCGTCTGGGCGGGTGCGGACTGGCATGAGCGGGAGACCTTCGACATGTTTGGCATTCAGTTCTCAGGGCATCCCGATTTGCGCAGACTCTACATGCCGGAGGAGTTTGAGTACCACCCGCTGCGCAAGGATTTCCCCTTGATGGGGATTCCTGATTCACTTCCCCTCCCCCGGCGGTGACGGGGAGCGTCTCATTCACGTACGATCATCGGAATTTTTCCTTGCCATCACGACCGACAGACGATCCGGAGCGAAGCCAGATTCTGGCAGCGCTGGAAGACCAGGACACCACGGTAGTTCTGGACGACCCGTTGCAGAATACCATGATTCTTAACATGGGGCCCCAGCATCCGGCCACACACGGCGTGCTGCGCCTGCTCATCAAGCTGGATGGCGAGACTGTTCTGGCGGCCGTGCCCGAACTCGGGTACCTGCACCGCGGCTACGAGAAGATCGCGGAGGCCTCCACCTACCACGAGTTCATTCCCCACACCGACCGACTGGACTACCTCTCCCCGCTTTCCAACAACGTCGCCTATGTGCTCGCCGTCGAAAAGCTTGCCGGGATCGAGATCCCGCGCAGGGCCAAGTTCATCCGCGTGCTGGTCTGCGAGATGGCCCGCATTGCCTCACACCTCGTTGCGGTGGGCAGCATGGCGATGGACGTCGGTGCGCTGACGGTCTTGCTCTGGACGTTCCGCGAGCGCGAGAAACTCCTGGACATCTACGACGTGTTGTGCGGCGCGAGGTTCACGACAAGCTACACACGCATCGGCGGCCTGCAGCAGGATTGGACGGATCAATGCACCGCCATGTTGAAGACCTTTCTGGATCACTTCGGCGCGGATCTGGCCGAAGTGGAATCGTTGCTGCAGCATAACCGGATCTTCATAGACCGGTGCGAGAATGTCGGGAGAATTTCGCGCGAGGATGCCATTGCATGGGGGTTGACCGGACCGTTGCTGCGGGCGGCCGGTGTGCCGCGGGATCTGCGCCGTGATGTCCCGTATCTCGTGTATCCCGAGCTGGATTTTTCGGTCATTACCTTTCCCGAGAGCGATGCCCTTGCCCGCTTCTATGTACGGATGGCGGAGATGCGGGAGAGCGCCGGCATGCTCCGGCAAGCACTCGAGAAGCTTCCGTCGGGACCGTACAATGCCTTCGAGACCAAACGGGTGCTGCCGCAGAAGGAAAAGACCTACACCAAAATGGAAGAGCTGATCCACGATTTCATGTTAATCAACCTCGGCATCGACCCCCCCGTCGGAGAAGTCTACCATGCGGTGGAGTCCTCGAAAGGGGAGTTGGGTTTCTACATCGTCTCCGACGGTACCGGGCATCCCTGGCGGATGAAAATACGATCTCCGTCGACATGCAACCTTTCGACACTTCCCATCATGCTTAAAGGGGGAATGGTCTCCGATATCGTTGCGGTGATCGGCAGCCTGGACCCCGTCATGGGTGAAGCGGACAAATAGCACCTCATCCCTCCGCATCAACGGCGGAAGATCAGCTGGCATATGCACAAGGACCTATGAACGCGATGCAACACACGGCACGTCTGTCGGACGAAAACCTCCGGCGGATTGAAGAGCTCAAGAAGCGGTACCCGCACCCCCAGGCTGTCGTCCTGGAAGCGCTCTGGATGTGGCAGGGGGAACACGGATGGATCTCCGAAGACGGCATGCGGTACATCGCGCAGCTCCTGGGAATCCCCGATCATCATGTCTTCGGGGTGGTTTCCTTCTACACGATGTTCAACCGCAAGCCCGTCGGGAAACACAAGATCGAAGTGTGCACGAACGTTTCCTGCATGCTCCGGAACAGCGAGCGGATCCTGCGTCACATCGAGGAGCGATTAAACATCAAGGCGGGGGAGACGACGCCCGATCAGCGGTTCACCCTCGTGGAGGCCGAATGCCTCGGCTCCTGTGGCACCGCGCCCGTTATGCAGATAGGGGACCGCTACTACCAGAATCTTGATCCGGAGAGCGTTGACGCCGTTCTCAAGGAGCTGCCGTAGCATGGAATCCCTCCTCCTTCCTCAGATACCCGATGTTCATCGTATCGACATCTACGAGGCCCACGGTGGCTACGCGATGCTGCGTGCGGCTCTCAGCAAGACACCGGACGAGGTTACCGCCGAAGTCAAGCGCTCCAATCTCCGGGGTCGCGGAGGCGCCTGCTTTCCGACGGGGCTCAAATGGACCTTCATGCCGAAGGATTCCTCCAAGCCCAAGTACCTGTGTATCAACGGGGACGAGAGCGAGCCAGGCACCTTCAAGGATCGGGAGATCTTCGAACGGAACCCCCATCTTCTCATCGAAGGCGCGGTGATCGCCTGTTATGCCATGGGCGTGACGACCGCGTACCTCTACGTGAGGGGCGAGTACAAGTACTGGATCGACCTGGTGCAAAAGGCCGTGGACGATGCCTACGCCCGCGGGTACATCGGCACGAACATTCTGGGCTCGGGGTTTTCCACGGATGTGTACATCCACCGCGGTGCGGGCGCCTATATCTGCGGCGAGGAATCCGCGTTGATGAACTCGTTGGAAGGGCAGCGGGGCTATCCGAGGGTGAAACCGCCGTTCCCGGCGCAGAACGGCCTGTGGGGTTGCCCCACCACGATCAACAATGTCGAGACCATTGCCAACGTCCCGATCATCCTCCGGCTCGGCGCCGAAGCATACGCGAAGATCGGGGCCCCGAAACACCCCGGGCCAATACTCGTCGGCGTCAGCGGCCATGTAAACAAACCCGGCGTGTATGAAATGCCCACGGGTGTCCCGCTTGTGGACATCATCAACATCTACGCGGGCGGGGTTCCCGGGAACAAGCCCATCAAAGCAGTGATTCCCGGCGGTTCCTCCACCATGATCCTGCGCGGCGACGCCCTTGAGGGAGTGTGCATGGACGCAGAAAGCCTGAAAGCCGCGGGATCCTCGGTCGGCACGGCCGGGCTTATCGTCATGGATGTGGATACCGACCTGGTGAAAGTCCTTCAGAGGATAACCCGTTTCTACCGTCATGAATCCTGCGGACAGTGCACGCCGTGCCGGGAAGGCACGGGCTGGATGGAAAAGATTCTGACACGCTTCTGCAACGACGATGCCACACAGGCCGATCTCGAGCTCCTTCTGGATGTGGCCGACAACATTGAAGGGAACACCATTTGTGCGCTGGGTGACGCAGCCGCCTGGCCCGTGCAGAGCATGATCAAGCGGTTTCCCGAAGAGTTCGAAAAACACATTCAGGAACCGGCGGCGACATGAAAATCGGCATCACGCGGGTGACGGAATCCACAGCCGATATCCCCCTGCCTTCCTATGCAACGGACGGTTCTGCGGGGATGGATATCCGTGCGGCGGTTGAGGCAGAGATGGTTGTTCCACCCGCCACGACCGTTCTCGTGCCCACCGGCTTTGCCATTGCCGTTCCCGCCGGCTACGAGGCCCAGGTTCGTCCGCGAAGCGGACTGGCGATCAAACATCAGGTGGGCATCATGAATGCGCCTGGCACCATCGATTCCGACTACCGGGGGGAAGTCCGGATTATTCTGACCAACTTCGGCACCGAACCGTTTGTGATCCGGCGGGGAGACCGGATTGCGCAGATGGTGATTGCACCGTACGTGCGTGCCGAGTGGGATGAACAGGATGAGCTCGAGAACACGTCGCGCGGCGCCGGCGGCTTCGGGCACACCGGGAGATAGCCATGCCGCGGCGGCGTCCACTCCCTTCACACCCGCGTTCTGTCCCTGACCGCCCCCGCCCCTTACCCTCCGTCCCCCGCACGTTTTCGGTTTCCGAGTTCCTCCTTCCCCTGGTCGGCGTCCTCGCGCTCGTCGCGGTCGGCATAACGGTGGAATCCATTCTGTCGCCGTTTGTCGTTGCGGGAGGAGTGGTCTTTCTTCTGTACCCCTATCGCGATCACCCGCTGATCGGCCGGACGATCACCCTCGCGCTTCTGCTGCTCGCGCTCTGGACATTTGTTTCGCTCTTTGGAATTCTCGTTCCGTTCCTCCTGGCGTTTGTGCTGGCCTATGTGCTGGATCCGCTGATCACCCGGCTCACGGCGCGCGGCATCCCGCGCTGGGCCGGAAGCCTGGTGGTGGTGCTGCTGCTCCTGGGCGCAGTCGTCGGAGTCGCCCTCTTTGTGCTCCCCATCGTCTTCGTGCAGTTCGAAGGCATCATCCGGGGGATGCGTTCGCTGGTTTCCGACGTCACCGGCTGGCTGGAGTCCGGAACCGTTACAGAAACCCTGGAATCCTTCGGGCTCCCGGCGCAAGACGTGCGCAAGATGCTGACATCGGAACTCGTCCCGCGCCTCGAGAGCATCATGAAAAGCCTGCTCGACGGTGTCCTCGGCCTCCTGAGCAGCATCACATCGGTTGCGCTCCATGTGATCAACGCCGTCATCATTCCTTTTGTGACGTTCTACCTGCTCAAGGATTTCCCCGATATCGGGAAGAGATTCTACCGCATGTTCCCGGAAAGCCGCCGCGAAGATGCCCGGGCATTTATCGCACGTATTGACTCCCTCATGGGAAGGTATCTCCGCGGGGCAGTGGCCGTCGCCGTGATTCAGGGCGTGCTGTCGGCGAGCGTCCTTTCAGTGATAGGCGTGCAATATGCTCTCGTCCTGGGAATCATGACCAGCGTGCTCAATTTTATCCCTTACGTCGGACTGATCATCAGCCTGGTCGTCGCCTCGCTGGTGGCCCTCTTCAGCGGCGGACCTGTGGCATCGAAAGTCGTCGGGGTGATCATCCTCTATCTCGGCCAGAAGGTGCTTGAAGCGGCGGTGCTGGGCCCCAGGATCATCGGTCCGCAGGTCGGGCTGCATCCGGTTGTGCTGATCATGAGCCTGATGGTGTTCGGGTACTTCCTCGGGTTCGTCGGAATGCTGATCGCGGTTCCTGCAACGGCGCTCTTGCTGATGCTGTGGGAAGGTTGGGAAACGAAACGGGACGGAGGGGTGTGAGTGGCGGGCTTGCTCTATCTGGTGGCGACGCCGATCGGCAATGCCGATGACATGACGTTTCGCGGCCTCGCGGTTCTCCGGTCGGTGGATCTCATTGTGTGCGAGGAGCGGCGGGAAGGGGAACGACTGCTGCGGCATTTTGACGTGACCAAGCCGCTCGAAACCCTCAACGAGCACAATGAAGCGGCGGCGACGCATACCATCCTGCAGATCCTCAGAAGCGGCAAGAACGTTGCAGTGATTTCCGACTGCGGTACGCCGGTCTTCTCCGACCCGGGGCAGCTCCTGGTGCGAAAGGCGGTGGAGGAGAGTATCCGTGTCGTCCCGATTCCAGGAGCCTCCTCGCTCCTTCCCGCGCTGACGGTGTCGGGCTTTTCCATCGATCAGTTCCTTTACTATGGCTGGCTGTCGCCGAAGAAAGAGCGCCGCCGCGCTGAACTGCGTCAGCTCCAGCAGGAACATCGCACCATCGTGCTGATGGAAACGCCCTACCGGCTCTCCTCGCTGCTTCGCGACCTCGCAGACACCTTCGGCGACACGCGCCGGTGCTGCCTTGCGTTTAATCTCACCATGCCCGATGAGCGCATCTACCACGACACGGCCGCAGGTCTTTACCGGACCCTCGGCTCCAAGGAACTCAAGGGGGAATTTGTTGTGGTAATCGATGGACGAAAGATCGACCGCCGACGATGACGTTCGAGGTGACACCATGGATGTATCCGCTCCTGTTTGCGGGCGGATTGCTTGCCGGGTGGGTAGACGCCATTGCGGGGGGAGGGGGGATGGTGACGATTCCTCTGCTGCTGGGCATCGGTCTCCCGCCGCAAATGGTGCTGGGCACCAACAAATTCCAGGCAAGCTTCGGGAGCTTCACGGCCGCGAGGCATTATGTCCGGGAAGGCGTCGCGCCGCTCGCAGATGCCCGGCCGGGCATCGTCTTCACCCTGATCGGAAGCGCTCTGGGCACCCTGGCCGTTCAACAAATCGATCCCGGCATCCTGAACGTCGTCATCCCGTTCCTTCTGCTCGGCATCGCCGTGTATATGTTGCTGACACCCCGCCTGGGTACGGTTCAGAGTCACCCCCGGATTCCGCGCATGACGTTCTATGCAACGGCGGGTCTCGCCCTCGGCTTCTATGATGGCTTCTTCGGTCCGGGCGTGGGTTCGTTCTGGGCGATGGCGTTCGTCGTTGGATTGGGTTTCCATCTCACCCGGGCCACGGGATACACCAAGGTCATGAACTTCACGAGCAACATCATCTCGTTGATCATGTTTGGAATCGGCGGGTACATCCTCTGGCTGCCCGGCGCGGTGATGGCGGCAGGGCAGATCCTTGGCGCCCGGCTCGGATCAGGCATGGTGGTGAAGAAAGGCGTGCGGTTCATCCGTCCGGTGTTCATCGTCATGGTGATACTCACCACACTGAAATTGCTCTCCGACAGGCTGTTCTAATCCGCTTTTCCCCGCCGTACGTGCCTGTTTGCTATTCAGAACCTGAATGGCTATATTTTTTTCGACGCGTATGACTATTCAGGAAATATTGCCACGCCGCATGCAGGCGCGCGAGCTGTTCGGCGATTTCTGGTTCAACGGCGGACCCGTCTTCATCGGCGACCTCCGCGGCCGAATCGCCCTGCTGGATTTCTTCGACTATGCCTGCACCGCGTCTCTGCGCTCACTTCCCTACATGCTGGATTGGTACACCAAATACAGTCCAGCCGGACTGGCCGTCGTGGGCATCCACACGCCGAAATTCCAGTTCGGAACAGACGTCGAACGTGTTCAAGAGGCCATCGAGCGGCTGGGTATCCCGTATCCCGTCATGATGGACAATGCCCAGCTTGCCTGGGCAATGTACGGGAACAGATTCTGGCCCACGAAGCAGTTGATCGACAAAGACGGGTTCATACGGTGTCAGAATGTGGGGGAGGGAGGGTACATATCATTCGAGCGGACACTGCAGGGTCTCCTGTATGAGGCGAGTCCGCTGGAGGAGCTTCCCGACCTCACGGTCCCCCTGCGCGAAACCGACCGTCCCGGGGCAGTGTGCTACCGCGCCACACCGGAAATCCTTGCCGGCTACCTTCGCGGAAGCATCGGCAACGTTGAAGGCATTGCCCCGGAATCCGTGGTGGAATACGCGGACCCCTCTCTGTATATCGACGGGCGCATGTACTTTCATGGCGCATGGCTGAATGAACGGGAGTGCTTCCGCTGGCAGGGCGGGGCCAAAGACCCCGGATACGTGATGGTCCGCTACAGCGGCATTGAGGCAAACCTGGTGCTGGCTCCGGCCGGGAAAGAGAAAAGCGAAGTCATCATCCGGCAGGACGATCTTCCCCTGACGGCGGCCAATGCCGGCCGGGACGTATCGATATCAGAAAGCTCGGAGAGCGTGGTGGTGGTGGACGGACCGCGGCTCTATAATGTCGTCCGCAATGCGGAGTTTGGCAATCACCTCCTTCGGATCCAACCGTTGAAAACAGGGACGGCGGTCTATTCACTGACCGGTATCACGGCAGTGATCCCGGAGCTGTTCGGTAGCAATTGAAGAAACCGGATCCGCCCGAGTGCCGGGCAATCGGGTTGAGTCCGACAAGGAGTAGGGGCTGCAACAATAGTGCACACTCCATATATGGGATCTGAAAAACTCCCTCCCCTTCCCACACGTGTCACCGGGCTGCTCGGGATACAGTACCCGATCATCCAGGCGGGGATGGTCTGGACGGCGGGCGCAAAGCTCGCCGTTGCTGTTTCACAGGCAGGCGCTCTCGGCATTATCGGGGCAGGGTCAATGAAGCCCGACCTCCTGCGCGAGCAGATCCGAAAGGCGAAAGCGGAAACGGATGCGCCCTTCGGCGTCAATATCCCGCTCTCCCGCCGGGATGCTGCGGACCTCCTCAGCGTCTGCAACAAAGAACAGGTGAAAATCCTGTTCACGTCCTCAGGGCATCCCATGATCTACACCCCGGCCCTCAAAGAAGCCGGGTGCATCGTCGTTCACGTCATCGCCGCCGTGAAACACGCCCGGAAAGCCCAAGAGGCAGGTTGCGATGCGGTTGTGGCAGAAGGCTTCGAGGCCGGTGGACACAACGGCATCGACGAGACGACGACCCTCACGCTTGTCCCCCAGGTGGTGGATGCCGTCAACATCCCGGTCATTGCTGCCGGCGGCATAGCAGACGGACGCGGAATGGCCGCGGCCTTGGCCCTGGGGGCCGAAGGTGTTCAGGTCGGAACCCGGTTCGCTGCCACCGTGGAGTCTTCAGCCCATGAAACCTACAAACGACAGATCGTAGATGCGGGGGACGGCGACACGGCCTTTGCATTCCGAAACCTTCACCCCGTGAGAATGCTCAAAACGCCGTTCACGAGACGGGTTCAAGAAGCCGAACGGCGCGGCGCTCAGAAAGCCGAGCTTCAGGGACTTCTCGGAGACAAACGCGAACTGCAGGGCATCTTCGAGGGGAATCTGGAGGAGGGCATGTTCGAGGCAGGGCAAAGTGCCGGGCTCGTCCGGGACATCCCGCCGGCAGCGGAAGTGGTCCACCGGATGATGGCCGAATACTACGCGACGAAAAACCGGATGCCGTAGGAGAACGTATGCGATCATTCCATGACATGCTCCG
>JADLEA010000139.1 GCA_020846365.1 Bacteroidota bacterium | reverse complement strand
CCTTCCCTGCCGCGTCACCATGCGCGCGCACGAGGCGTTCGACGGTCGGGCCGTCGCGCTTCTGGAGGGCGGCGAGGATGCGTTCATGCTCCTTCATGGAGGTGGCAAGGTGGGAGAGGACGGACATGTAGATATAATTGTAGCGGAGCGCCTGGCCCCGGAGGGCCCGGATGTAGCCGGCGAGCTTCTCGTTGCCGGATGCGTCGCTGAGGTACTGGTGGAACTCGGCGTTTGCCTGCAGGAGGGTTCGGACGTCTTTGGAGCGGGCCGCGGCAAGGCGGCACATGCGGTCGTGCAGGGCGCGCAGGTGCGACAACTCCTCGTCGGTGATGCGCGTGCAGGCCAGCCGCGCCGCGAAGGATTCCAGCAGGCCCTTGACTTCGTAGGTATCGTTGGCATCGGAACGGGAGAGCGGACTCACCTCGGCGCCGCGGCGCGGGGTCACGCGCACAAAGCCCTCGGAGTCCAGCAGCAACAGCGCCTCGCGCAGCGGCGTGCGGCTGACCCCCAGACGGCGGGCCAGGTCGGGCTCCACGAGCCGTTCCCCGGGCGTGATGCGCCCGTCGATGATGGACTCCCGGATCCGGTCCGCGATCCTGTCGCGGAGGGTCTTGACCGTTTCCGCGTCGAAGCCGAGGTCCGCACCGCGTTCGCCGGTCCGGCCCGCCGGGGGATCTGCGGCCTGAATCCCCGGATGCTGCACAGCTCTGCTCGCACGTGGTTCTCCGGCGTGGCGCGCGCTTCCGCCTGGCGTCCGGACTGCCTGCGTCCCAGCCAACCGCCCTTCCGCATGTCCGGCATCCCGCTCCGCCGCTCTCTGTGCCATTTGCTTGCCCTGGATATTGTATACAATATACAGTATGTAATATCGTGCCGAAAAAGGAGAAAGTCAAGCCCCCCGATTTGACTTTCACTATCCGGTTTTGTATTGTGCAACACGGTCGAGACATACTTGCCGTTCATCCAGAGTGGTGGAGGGACAGACCCTGTGAAGCCACAGCAACCGGAGTCGCGACACTCGTCAGGTGCTAACTTCTGTTTCCGCCCGCGGGCGGGATAAAGATGAATCCGCAAGGTTGCGCGCACAACGCATACCTCATTCGGATTTCATCTTCCGGATGAGGTTTTTTCATTCTATCCACATTCACAACGAGAGGTACGTATGGATGCAGCACAGCGGCAGTACCGGTTCGAGACGTTGCAGCTTCACGCGGGGCAGGTACCGGACCCCGCAACCAATGCGCGCGCCGTCCCCATCTACCAGACCACATCGTACACCTTCAACGACGCCGAGCATGCTGCAGCCCTCTTCGCCCTCCAGAAATTCGGGAATATCTACACCCGCATCATGAACCCGACCAACGCGGTGTTCGAAGACCGCATGGCCGCCCTGGAAGGGGGCGCCGCTGCCCTCGCCACCTCCTCCGGCCAGGCCGCCCAGTTCCTCGCCCTCTCTACCTTCATCGTCGCCGGCGAGAACTTCATCTCGACCTCAAACCTCTACGGGGGCACCTACAACCAGTTCAAAGTCACCTTCCCCCGCCTGGGCATCAACGTGAAATTCGTGGACGGCGACGACCCCAAGGCCTTCGCCAAACTCATCGACAAAAAAACAAAGGCCATCTACCTCGAATCCATCGGAAACCCACGGCTGAATATCCCCGACTTCCAGGCCATCGCCGAGGTCGCCCACTCCCATGGCATCCCCCTGGTCGTGGACAACACCTTCGGCGCGGCCGGGTACCTGATCCGCCCCATAGAATTCGGCGCGGACATCATCACCCACTCCGCCACAAAGTGGATCGGCGGGCATGGGACGTCCATCGGCGGCGTGATCGTGGATTCCGGCCGCTTCAACTGGGGCAACGGCAACTTCCCCATCTTCACGCAACCCAGCCCCGGCTACCACGGCCTCAACTTCTGGGAGGTCTTCGGCCAGGGGAGCCAGTTCGGCAACATCGCCTTCATCATCCGCGCTCGCGTGGAAGGACTCCGCGACCTCGGCGCCTGCCTCAGCCCGTTCAACTCGTTCCTGCTCCTGCAGGGACTTGAAACGCTTTCGCTTCGCGTGGACCGTCATAACGAGAACGCGCTCCAGCTCGCCCGCTGGCTGCAACGCCATCCCCAGGTTTCCTGGGTCGCCTATCCCGGACTTCCGGATCATCCGCATCATGCGCTGGCCAAGAAGTACCTCCGCGCGGACCACTTCGGGTCGATCCTGGTTTTTGGCATTAAAGGCGGACTCGAGGCCGGAAAGAAGTTCATCAACAGCGTGAAGCTGTCGAGCCTCCTGGCCAATGTCGGCGACGCCAAGACGCTGGTTATCCATCCGGCTTCCACGACGCACCAGCAACTCCCCGATGAGGAACAGAAAGCTGCCGGCGTGACGCCGGATCAGATCCGCGTCTCGGTCGGACTGGAGCACATCGAAGACATCCTCTGGGATTTCGATCAGGCGTTGGGGACGGTGGGGGCAAAGGCATGACACCGCTCTCCCCCGGGCCCCAGATGGAGGTGCAGACACCCGAACCGCTGGTCCAGACTCAGCACGTTGCGCTTCACTCTCCGGCCGATCCGTTCCGGCTGGAGAGTGGCGCGACGCTGGCGCCGGTCACCGTGGCGTACGAGACCTACGGCTCCCTCAATGCGCACGGCGACAACGCCATCCTCGTGTGCCATGCCCTCACCGGCAGCGCCCATGCTGCCGGCTTCTCTTCCCCCGATCCGCGCAGCGAAGGGTGGTGGGAACCGATGATAGGACCTGGGAAACCTCTGGACACGTCACGCTATTTCGTGATCTGCTCGAACTTTCTGGGCGGATGTTACGGCACCACCGGACCCACATCCATCAACCCGTCCACCGGAATCCCTTTCGGGATGACATTCCCGGAGTACACCGTGCGGGACATGATCCGGCTGCAGAAGAGACTTCTGGACCGGCTTGGGGTCACAAGACTCAAAACCGTGATCGGGGGATCCCTGGGCGGGATGCAGGTGCTGGAGTGGGCGCTTCTCTACCCCGAGACCGTGGAAACGATCATTCCCATCGCCACCGCCTCCCGCCACTCGGCCTGGTGCATCGGCCTGAACGACCTGTCGCGGCAGGCAATCATGCTGGACCCGGACTGGAAACTCGGTGCGTATGACCCCGGCCGCCAGCCCGAACGCGGGCTTTCCATAGCACGGCAGATCGCCATGGTTTCCTATCGCAGCGACATCTCGTTCCATGAGCGCTTCGGCCGGGACCGTACCCAGGAAATGCTTCGGGAACCGGAGCACATCACCATGCACGACCCGCGGTTCCAGGTGGAACGCTATCTGCGGTACCAGGGGAAGAAGCTGGTGGACCGGTTTGACGCCAACACGTATCTCTACATCACCTGGGCTATGGACGGGCATGACGTGTCGAGGGGACGCGGGACGGTGGAAGAGGTTCTGGGTTCGATGCGACAGCGGGCCCTTTGCATCGGCATCTCATCGGACATTCTGTATCCCGCTCACGAGCAACGGGCCATCGCCGCGGCCATTCCGCGCGGTACGTACCGGGAGATCAACGCACCGTTCGGGCACGACTCGTTCCTCATTGCCTACGACCAACTCGGACCACTCGTGCGTGAGTTCCTGGAGGAGCGGGCATGAAACTCGTTATCATGAAATTCGGCGGCACGTCCGTGGAATCCGGCCCGGCCATGAGGCGCGTGGCGGAGATCGTCCGGAAGAGCCCTGCGGAATCCACGCTGGTGGTCCTCTCCGCCTGCGCGGGCGTCACCAACCAGCTTCTTCGTATCGGAAACCTGGCTGCAGAGGGGCGGGCTGAGGATGCGGTCGGACTGGTGCAGGCGATCGCGCAGCGCCACTCCGTCATCGCTCATGATCTCCTCCCGGACGCTGAGGCCACCGCGGCACAGTCCTTCCTGGACGTTGCCGCGGCCGAACTGCTCGCCCTGGTACGCGGCATCAGTGTTCTCGGGGAGCTCACGCCGCGCTCCATCGACCTGCTCGCCTCCTACGGTGAGCGCCTCTCCAGCTTTGTGTTCGAGTTGCACCTCCGCCACACAGGCACTCCCAGCACGCTGCTGGATGCGCGAACGTTCATGATCACCGACGATCAGTACACGCACGCGATCCCTGACCTCCCCGAGATGCGCCACCGGCTGCACCGGGTAGCGCTCCCCCTGCTGAACGAGCATCGCGTGATTGTCACGCAGGGATTCATCGGCGCGACGCGCGCGGGCATTACGACGACCATCGGCCGGGGGGGCTCGGACCATTCCGCGGCGTTGATCGGCGCGCTGCTCGACGCCGAGGAAATCCAGATCTGGACCGACGTGGATGGCATACTCACAGCCGATCCTTCGGTGGTTCCCAACGCCCGCCGCATCCGCATTATGTCGTTCCGCGAAGCGTCCGAGCTGGCGTATTTCGGGGCAAGAGTCCTCCACCCCGAGACCATCCTTCCGGCAATCGAGAAGTCCATCCCGGTGCGCGTCCTGAATTCCCGCCGCCCCTCGTCGCAGGGCACCCTGATTGTGGCCGAACCGCGCACGACACAGCACTGCATCGTCAAATCCATTGCCTACAAGGAAGGCGTGACGATGATCAGCATCGTTTCCACGCGCATGTTCCTCGCCCACGGCTTCCTGGAGAACGTGTTCGATGTGTTCCACAAGTACAGCACCGTGGTGCACACGGTCGCGACCTCGGATGTGAGCGTCTCGGCAACAGTGAACGACACCTCGCGCCTGGACGAGATCGTCATGGAGCTGCAACGCTTCGCAACGGTGACGGTGGACCGCAGGAAGGCGATCGTATGCGTGGTGGGCGACCAGCTGCGGAACAGCATGGGGCTTGCCGCGCGGGTCCTCCGCTCGATCACCCACGTGAACATCAACATGATCTCGCAGGGCGCGTCGGAGATCAACATCAGCTTCGTCATCGACGAGGACAACGTGGAGACGACCGTGCAGGCGCTGCATCAGGAATTTTTTGACAATGGCGATCAGAATCAGGAGATCTTCGATTGAAGGATGACCAGGGCTTTGCCGTCGCGGTCGTGGGCGCCACCGGGATGGTGGGCCGCACGATGATCCAGGTGCTCGAGGAACGCCGCTTCCCCGTGCGCCGCCTCCTCCCCTTCGCGTCCGCGCGATCCGCCGGGACTGCGGTGCTCTTTCGGGGAAAGGAAGTCCCTGTTGCCGGGCTCACGGAGTCTGCTCTCCGCACGTGCGGCGCGGATGTCGCCCTCTTCTCCGCCGGAGCGTCGGTCAGCAGGCAATTCTCCCCTGTGGCCGCGCAGGCGGGTATCATCGTCGTGGACAACAGCAGCGCGTTCCGGATGGATCCCGACACCCCCCTTGTCGTCCCGGAAGTGAATCCCGGGGCTCTTCGCGGGCACCGGGGCATCATCGCAAACCCGAACTGCTCCACGATCCAGATGGTGGTCGCCCTCAAGCCCCTGCACGACGCATACGGGATCAACCGGATCGTGGTCGCTACGTATCAATCGGTCACGGGCGCCGGCCGGCGCGGCTATGACCAGTTGATGGCCGAAGTCGAGGGACGCCACCCGGACACACAGAAATTCCCCCACAGGATCGCGCTGAACCTGATTCCTCACATCGATGAGTTCGATGAGAACGGCAACACGCGTGAAGAGACGAAGATGGTCCGTGAGACCGTAAAGATCATGGGAGATCCGGGCAGTCGGGTTGCGGCGACATGCGTCCGTGTTCCGGTCACGGGCGGCCACAGCGAAGCTGTGAACATCGAGTGCGCGCGGCCCGTGGACGTCCAGCAGGCCCGGGAACTCCTCCGGAACGCCCCGGGCGTCGTGCTGGTGGATGAGCCGGAGAAGGCACGCTATCCGATGCCTGCGGATGCGGGAGGGAGAGACGAGGTGTTTGTCGGGCGCGTGCGGAGAGACCCTACTGTTCCCAACGGCCTCTCGCTCTGGATCGTTTCGGACAACCTCCGCAAAGGCGCGGCCACGAACGCAGTGCAAATCGCCGAGCGGCTTGTTGCCGACGGCCTCCTGGGCAATCGCCGCGCGGCGGGCTGACCTCCCTTCGGGGATGCGGGCCCTGAAATACTTGCACCTTGTTACTCTGTAATTGTGTATCTTGTCGATACGGGGACGGGGGCCCCGCCTTCCTTACACTGCTCACCTGTAAAGCGAAAAGGAGCACTTCTATGAGCTCGATCCTTGACATCCTCATGTCCTCTCTCGGAGGCGGCGCGGTCGATCAGATTAGCAAGAAGCTCGGTCTCAATTCGGCCACAACAAGCAAGATCATACAGGTTGCCATCCCTCTCCTGATCTCGGCGCTCGCCAAGAACTCTTCGACAACCTCAGGCGCGACGTCCCTTCAGAACGCCCTGGCAAAAGATCATGACGGATCCATCCTGGACGACGTCCTGGGATTCCTCGGACAGCCGGAGCAGGGAGACGGCGCGGGCATCCTGCGCCATGTCCTCGGCAACAAACAGGGTTCCATCCAGCAGACGCTCGGACAAACCACGGGAGTCGATCCCAATCAGGCAGGACAGATTCTTGAGATGCTTGCCCCGGTGGTCATGGGCGCGCTCGGGAAGCAGACTTCAACAGCAGGTCTGGACGCCGGAGGGCTGGCCGACCTGTTGAAGGGTGAAGCGAAGCAGGTCCGGAAGAACGAGCCGGATCTGATGGGATCGGTCCTGGGAATGCTGGATCAGGACAAAGACGGCAACATCATGAACGAAGTGGGCGGGTTCCTCGGAAAGCTGTTCAAATCGCGTTGAGCGGGGACCGGAGACTGGTATGGAAACCGCAGTAAGCATCGCCCTTGGCATCGGCCTGAGCGCCGCGGCGGGATTCAGGATCTTCGTCCCGCTGCTGGCCCTCAGCATCGCCGGCATGACGGGGTTCCTGGAACTGTCCGATGGCTTCGCCTGGATCGCATCGGTCCCGGCGCTCGTGGCCTTCGGCACCGCCACGGTCATGGAGATTGCGGCGTACTACATTCCCTGGGTCGACAATATTCTGGACACCATTGCCACGCCGGCGGCGGTCATCGCCGGAACTGTCGCGTCGGCGTCGGTCATCGCCGACATCCCTCCGCTCATCAAGTGGATTCTTGCCTTGATCGGGGGCGGAGGGATTGCGGGCTTGATCCAGGGTGCAACGGTGCTGGTGAGAGCCAAATCGTCCGTGGTCACGGCGGGCATCGGCAATCCGGTGATCGCGACCGCGGAACTGGGCGGATCCGTCTTCACGACGGTCCTTTCCATGCTGGCGCCGGTTATCACCGTCCTGCTGGTGATCTTGCTGTGCGGACTGGTGTTCGCGTCCGCCCGGCGGCTGCTGTTCGGCCGGCCGGTGTTGCGCCGGTGAGCGGCCGCATCAGGCACTATTTCTTGTAGTACTGCATCGCCTCGGGCACAAGACGCTGGAGATTGGCAATCCGGGTCTCGTCGGACGGATGGGTGCTCAGGAATTCCGGCGGGGCCTGGCCTCCGGACTGTGCCGACATGCGTTGCCAGAACGCCGTCGCCTCCTTGGGGTCGTAACCGGCCATGGCCATGAAGACCAGGCCGAGGTGATCCGCCTCGCTTTCCTGTGTCCGGCTGAACGGAAGCAGCACACCTACCTGGGCTCCAAGTCCGTACACCGTTGACCAGAGTGCCTTGGTTTTCTCGGATTCCTTGCTGAGCGCTTCCGAGAGCGCCATGCCTCCCAGCTGGGCCAGCAGACCCTGGCTCATCCGTTCGTTCCCGTGTTCCGCCACAGCATGCGCAATCTCATGACCCATCACCACGGCGAGACCGGTCTCGTTTTTGGTGACGGGAAGAATCCCCGTGTACACCACCACCTTTCCCCCCGGCATGCACCACGCATTCACATCCGGGCTCTCGACCAGGTTGAATTCCCACTTGTATCCGGCGAGAGCGTCCGAGAGGCCTTTCTGCTGGAAGTACGTTTCCACCGCGCGCTGGATCTTGGCGCCCACGCCCTTCACCATGGTCGTCTGCTGCTGGTTGGTGCTGAGCTTGTTGGTCTTAAGGAATTCGCCGTACTCGCTGTAGCTCATGCTGAGCATCTCGCCCGCGGGGATGAGGCTCAGCTGTTTTCTCCCTGTGATAGGCACGGTGCTGCACGCAGCTATCGCGAACGCAAGCACGAGAAGCACCACTCTTCCACGCATGATTGATCGCATAAGGGGTCGTTCCTTTCCTGATTGTAGACAGAAATCCAGCCTCACCGCTTCTGCCCACTTCCTTCTTTGGCTTTCAGCTTTTCCAATTTGGGTTGAATCACCAACCGGCAATACGGAGCGTTGGGATTGTTCCGGAAATAGTCCTGGTGATAATTCTCCGCCGCATAGAAGTGCTCAAGCGGCTGTATCTGTGTTACGATGGGGCGGTCGAAGAGCGCCTGCGCTTTGGTGCGCGATGCCTCCGCCGCGGTCTTCTGTGCGGGAGAATGGGTGAAGATGACGGATCGGTATTGCGTCCCGACGTCCGCTCCCTGCCGGTTCATGGTCGTGGGATCGTGCGATTCCCAGAACACTTCGAGAAGGTGCTCATACGAGATGCGTTTGGGGTCGAACGTGATCTGTGCGACCTCGGCGTGTCCGGTGTTTCCCGAACAGACTTCCTCGTATGTCGGATTGGCGGTATGTCCGCCGGCGTAGCCCGCCATGACCGACGATACGCCGTCCAATCGTTCGAACACGGCCTCTACACACCAGAAGCAACCCGCACCGAATGTGGCTTTTTCCATGGAAACGCGCCCGGACTGTTGAGAGAACGCCCCGGCCGTGACAGCCAGAGCAGCGAGAAAAACGATCATTGTTTTCATATCACACCTAACAACGATCCGGGAGAATCGGTTCGCTCCGGCGGGGATCTGTTAGCTTCGGAGTACTCCTGTAAAAACCAACGCCGTCAACGGGGGCGCCTCGCCTACATGCAGAAGGATACTGTTTCATTGGGCGCATTCCGGAAAGTCTCCACGACGCGCACGGCATGAGCGCCGTGTTCCTGGAGATTTTTCTGCATCGATGCGACCGCGCGCGCATTGGTATTGCACTCCTTGCTGACGTGCGCGAGCACCACCGCCTCCGGATGAAAGCGCGAGGCGCTGAGGATGTCGCGCACAAACCGGCCGGACTGGTCGTTCGACAGATGCCCGATGGTCCGGATCCGCTCCTTCAGCCAGAGCGGACGGCGGGAGGTTTCCAGCATCTCCGCATCATGGTTGGATTCCACGACCAGCACATGTGAATCCGCGCAATGCGCGGTCAGCCCTTCGGGCACATAGCCCAGGTCGGTGGCTATCGTGGCCTTCGCCGTGCCTGATAACGTCTCCGCCGATACCGCGTACGCGAAACACCCGCCGGGCGCATCATGAGGAACCGGACAGGCGTCCACGGCAAAGGGGCCGACATCGGCATGTCCGGAAGCAATGGGACGCAGGCGGGGCGTTCCCCGCGCTTTGCGCGCGTCGCGAAACTGGTCGCACAGGACCTCCAGCACGGCATACGGCGCGTAAATCGGTATGCCGAGCGCCATGAGACTGCTCAGCGTGAACGGGTGCACGTGATCGCCGTGCATGTGCGTGATGACGACCCCGGCGACATCGCGTAGCGTCAGTCCAACCGTACGGAGGTGCCGGCTGATGTACCTGGCGCTGAATCCGATATCGATGAGGAGCGCGCGGTGGTCATCCCAGAGCACCGTGCAGTTCCCGGCGCTGGAGCTTCCGAGGACCCGGACATGCATCAGCGTGTCTCTCCCCCGCACTTTGCGAACATTTCGCGCACGAGGTCACGAACCACGCTGCCCTCCGCGTCTTGGCACGCCCATCTGGGATCCCGGACCGCGGAATCCCTGTCCGCGCCCTCCGCCTCTTGAACCGTCGCCGGCTTTGCCTCCACGCCCGCCCCGTCCGCCGTGATGCTTCTCTTCCTTCGTCACGGTGATATCCTTCAGGGAGAGGGCATACTCCGTGAGCTTCCTGCCGTGCAACGCTTCGATCGCTTTCTTGCCTTGTTCGTCTTCGGCCATCTCCACTTCTGCGAACCCCGTCGGCCTGCCCGTGATCTTGTCCAGGTCGATTTTGACCGAGGTCAGTTCGCCGTAGGGAGCGAACAGCTCCCGGAGTTTTTTCTCATCGATCTCCCTCGGGAGATTGGCAACATGAATATGCACGTAAGACTCCGACGTTGTGAATGAATGCTCAATTGCAGGTTCAAACGCGTTGCGTACACCTCCGCCTCCGCGACGCGCTGGCATGGAGCTGTCGATCCTCAGGCCATCGGCTGCTCGTCCGGAAGCTTCGCCGTCGGTTGCTGGTCAGGAAGCTTGACCGGTGGCGGGGAGAATCCCACCACGGAGCCGGCCCGCACCCTGGCAAGATACGGAGAAAGTGTCGTACCTGGTAGTGTCCGCACACCTTCCTCGATTAGAATCGGGCCGATGCCCGTGCCCGCGCCTATTGTGCAATTCGGGCCGATCTCGATGATTCCGTACCGGAACTTCCCGGATCCCTCGTACGCGTGAACGGTGAGCCGGCTGAATGCGCCAATCAGCGTGTTGTCCCCCACGAAGATCAGCTCGGGCCGGAAGTGGTCCAGCCAGACCATCTGCATGATTTCCACGTTGCGCCCGATATGCGCTCCCATGCGCCTGTACAGGCGGTTCTTCAGAGGGGTTCCTTTCAGGAAGAAGGAGATTCCCACGTCCACCAGCACGCGCACCCGCCGGAAGAACGGCAGGTTCACCTGCCGCCAGTTGATGGCATTGGGTTCCTCAGGAGCTCCGAGTCCGGAGAATGTGTAGTGACGTTGCACGGGCGTGAGGTACGCCGTGAGACGCTGCAGGCCTTCCGGCGAATCCGGATCCAGCGTGGCGATGTCCAATCCCTTGCCTTTCGCGGTCTTGGAGATGGTCACCGTACGTCCGCGGCGCCGCGCCAGCCGCAGCGCGCGCCGTATCATGTCGGTCGTCACTTTCCGCATTGCTTCGTCGGGGGTTTCGTGCCGGGAGTTGTCCATGGTGTGCGTCTCAGGAGTCGTTATGCCGCCCCCTCGGTTTCCAGCGGCCATGCAACGCGCTTGATGCTCCTCCGGTTGGCCGGGTTCAGGATGTACCGGGAAAGGAGTTTGTAGGTGTCGAAATCAAAGCGGACCACGGATGCCGATTCCAGGTGTTCCATACCGTCGGCCGAGCGGGCTGACCCGACCAGGCACCAGTTGTCGACGAAGAACACCTGCCGCTCCCGGGTGAGCGGGTCGATCTCGTCGATGGCGATGGCGCCTGCATAGGGCCATGCCGCGACGCGTCGCCGGCGGAACGCCTCTTCCACGCGCCTGTTGTATTCCGCGACGGCTTCCTCCCCCACACACGCGCCCCCGCATTGATGCAGATGGTACCCGAAGCATGCGCCTTTCGTGCGCTCCAGCCCGAGAAGCTTGGAGCAGAGATGATACTCACGGGCGGTCTCGCGCAGGAACTCCTCCGCCTGTTTCCTGGACTTGAACACCGAGAGAATGTCTGTGCATCCGGATGCCTCGATCTCCTCAGTTTCCTCCAGCGAGACCTGGAGGTATCCGTCCGGAGAGGTTTCTCCGCGGGCGATGAGGAGTTTCCGAATGCGCCGCGACTGCGTGTTGTAGATCGGGCGGAGCTGTTTGATGAGCTCCGATTCGAGCAGGAGGGCGCCAAGTTCGCCGGGAGTCCCCCGCGTTTCGATGCGGGTCACACACCGGCTCAGCTCCATCTCCTTTGCCGAGCGGTTTTCGCCGGCGAAGTGGCCCAGCACGCGCGTGCGAATGGTCTTGCTCTTCCCGACATACAGCACCTCGCCGTGCGCGCCGTAGAACAGATACACCCCGCACGTATCGGGAAGCGCCCGGACATCAGCCCGCTCCACGTGAGGGGGCAGGCGTGTGTCCTTCAGGACATGTTCCAGGGCGACCTTCAGGGTCTCCCCCGGTTGTTCCTCGTCGATGAAGCGGAGGAACTCATGGACGGCGCGGGCGTCTCCCATCGCACGGTGGCGGGCAGGGCAGCTCAGGCGATGGCGTTCGATAATGCTGCTCAGGTCGTGACGGCGGTGTTGCGGGAAAAGCCGGCGGGAGAGCTTCATCGTACACAAACAGCGGGGGTTGAATGCGCGTCCCACCCGCGCGAATTCCTGCTTGATGAACCCGATGTCGAACCGGGCATTGTGCGCAACAAAGATTGCGCCGTCAAGTATTCCCGCAACCTCGCGGGAGATTTCGGAAAACACCGGCGCGCCCTCCACATCCCGGTTCCCGATGCCGGTGAGCTGCTCGATCATCGGATGGATGTAGCACTCCGGATCCACCAGCGATTCGTAGGTCCGCACGACCTTCCCCTTCTCCACCCTGATGATGCCGATCTCGATGATCCGCCCGTACACGGCGCTCATCCCTGTGGTCTCGACGTCCACAATTGCCAGGGGACCAAACATGGACGTGCCGTATGCAAGAGACGGCTTCTTCATGCGTGCCCCACGTGGATCACATCGTCCCCGAATCTCGCGCGGAGATCATCCACCGCCTTGAGCATTTTCTGCCGCCCTTTGTCGTGATCGGCGAAATCCAGGCTGAGCTGTTCTCCTGAGGTGAAATTTGAGAGGTGCACGCCGAGGAGCCGCACCGGCCGCCCGTCATGGAGGTGATGGAGCAGCTCCCTGGCTTCCCGGTACACCACCGGGTCGTCATTGGTCCCTTCCACGGTGTGTGCCGTCGTAAACGTGGAAAAATCATGATACCGGATCTTCACCTGGATCGTCTGTGTTTTCCACCCTTTACTTCTGAGTGTCGAGCAGACGTCTTCCACGAGCAGGTGCAGCTCTTCCTCCAGCTCGGCCATGGTCGCCAGGTCTTTTGAGAAGGTCTCTGCCTTGCTTATGCTCTTGCGCGTCCAGTTGGTCACAAGTTCTTCGCTGCCGCGCCCGTGCGCCACGTCATGGAGCCACTGCCCATGGGCCCCCAGCAGTTTGGTGATATCCTCCAGCGTTCGCTGCTGCATGTCGCGCACGGTCCGGATGCCTCTCGAAAGAAGCCGCGCTTCCGTCTTCACGCCCACGCCGGGTATCACGCCCACGGGCAGGGGCGCCAGGAATTCCGCCTCCTGTCCGGCAGGAACGACGCAAATCCCCGCGGGCTTCACCGTCCCGACGGCGATCTTGGCCAGCGTCTTGTTGGTGGCGAGCGCAATCGAACAGGGCAAACTGAACTCCTCGAGCACCAACCGCTGCATGGTGCGGATGAAGCCGCCCAGATCGCCTTTGCAGAGTCCCTCGCAACCGGTCAGGTCCAGGTAGAATTCATCGATGGATGCGCGCTCCACAACGGGGGCAAGTTCCTGCAACCGGGTGCAGAGCCGTTCCGAGATCTCTCCGTACTCGCGATGGTGCCCCCGAACAAGAATGAGCTGGGGACAGAGACGGAGGGCCTGGCCGGCAGGCATGGCTGACCGAACCCCGAATGCCCGCGCCTCATACGAAGCCGACGTAACAACGCCGCGCCCCTGGGGAGAACCGCCTACCGCAACGGGCTTTCCCCGGAGACCGGGATCCTTGATGCGCTCTACCGAAACGAAAAAGCAGTCAAGATCAAGGTGGGCTATCTGTTTGGGGCGATTGCTCATCGACGTCAGGGATGCCCTAACATACCAACTTCACCGGAAAGATTCACCTTCTCCTGACCCGACCGGCGATACAGGCGGTACGCACCAAAGCGACCGGCAGGAACATACACTCCCTCGCGGATCAATGGCTCGTAGAGTCCTCCACCGAACAAACCGACAAGCAGGTAATCGGTCTTCACGCTCCGGAGATCGTACGGCATCTTCCAGGCAGAGTCCAGCCATCCCTTCCGTATCAGATCAACATTAAGTTGAGGCGGAGGAAAATGGCATGGTCGGTCGAGGAGAAAGAGCAGCTCGCTCTCGTACGTTTCAATCGTACACCCTTCCGGGACATTCGCCTCGATGGAATCGGCCACGGCTTCGAGCGGCGTGTCGGCGATCATGGACGGGATTTCCCGGACGCCCAGCACCAGCTGCCGCCCGAGCAAGACCGCAAACAACAGGAGGAGTACCGCCGCACCAACGCGTTTGAATTGCCCGACGCGAGTGCGCGAAGCTGTGTTGACCACCGAGCCCGTCAGGCTGAGAATCAGGTACGCCGTGAACGGCGCCGCAAGGAAGACGCCAGGAAATGCGTACCGCCCCCATCCGATGGACAGGAGCACATACCATGCGAACCAGCCCGCAGCGATGAGGAGGGCAAGCAGTTCCACGGAAGCTCTCCACCTCGAAGGCGCCCCTTGTTTCATCACCCGCCATTGCCGGATCAGTGTCCAGAGCAAGCCGATGGTGACCGGGAGACCCGAAAGAAGGGCGAACCGGATCGTGGAACTCCTTATTGCGCTGTCGGTGACCATGGCCGTCACCTGTGTCAGGCCGGTCACGGTGTCCTGGGACGCGTTTGGAGTGTCCATTAGTGCGGATCGAGCCATAGCAATCCCGGCCTGCAGCACAAATGCACCTGCAAGGACAAGCACATGCGCCAGGGCCACGCGCCGATCCAGTCTGAAATACGCAACGGCGGTGAGGAGTGAACCGGCCACAACAAACGGCACAACCTGTGCCTTCGTGGCTATCGCAACTCCAAACGCAACCGCAGCCCACACAAGGTACGCCGGACGATTCCCTCCGCTGCGCAAGAGCAAGAGGAATCCCAGCGTTAGAAGGAGGACCGACGGCACTTCGCCCAGCACCTGCCTGCCCATGAGCGCGGGGGTGAGATCCCACTGGACGGGGAGCAGGCAGAGGAGCAGGACTGACAACACCGCCGTTCGACGCCCATAGAGCTCTCGTGTGAAGAGATAGAGAAGAAGCAGCGCCAGGAGAGTACAGAAGACAAACGTGGCCCTGGCCTGCAGGAACCCGACGCCGAAGAGCGCGAAGCTGCCCGCCAGCATGACAACCACAGGGAAATGCCCCGCCAACGCCGGAGAGACGGGCTGGCCGAGAAGCATGTGGCCATAGTGCCCCTCCACCACCCAGTTCCGCGCAACGCTCATCGTCCACCCCTCATCCCACCAGGCGGGCGGCAACTCCGTCAATCGATACATGGCAGCGATGACAAAGAGCACCCCTCCCAATAGGAGCAGCAGGAGTTCCCGCAGGCGTATCCTGTTATCGCCCATAACGCATCACCCCCCACACATATCCAGCACCCTGCATCTTTTCCGCAACCCAGTGTATGAGAAACGAACGCTTCCGCGTGAACTGACTCCACGTGAACGGGCCGAACACCTTCACCGCGATGACAGTCAACCAGCGAACAAGTGGTGGCTTGCTTTGATCCCAGAGCAGCCCTGCCTGAGGGGCCGATGATCCCCTGCGCCGCATTGCCCGGTTCAGCAGGAAGATCCCCACACCCCGTTTGAACTGGTGGGACCAGTACTGGCGGGGCGTCACGCGGCGGAGGTGTTGCACATGGACCGGAACATAAACGAGATGAAATCCGTATGAACGCACGCGCATGATCAATTCCCAGTCTTCGGACCCGAAGGCGCCCCACTCTTCGGTGAACCAGTATCCATCCCGGGCTTTCAGCACATCCAGCACCTCTCTCCGCAGGAGAAGATTCCCGCTGTTCCCCACCAGACCGAGCCCGTCGACCATGGGTTGTTGCGGAAGAGGCCGGAGTGCCCGGATCTCCCGAAGCACCGGATCCGTTTCTTCGAAGGATCCTCCGGCGACGTCTGCCTCGGCATGGTCCATTGCTTGCACCATGGAGGAAAGCCAGTCAGGTGGCGGAACCGCGTCATCATCCAGGAACGCCAGGATGTCGCCGGTTGCTTTGCGGATGCCTTCGTTCCGTGCCCAGCCCGGGCCGCGGCGGGCTTTGTCTTCCACCACCTGTACGTCATCCGGCTTCAAAGCCTGCCGTGCAAGCCCTTCAAGACACTGCGACAATGATGCCCGTCCCACTGTCGGAATGATGACGCTGATCCTCCGGCTCATGGTTTCTTCTCAGCCGTGAAAGCAGGAAGAATCCGCGGATACCGGCCGATGCAGATTCTTACACCACCGTTCATGGTTCCTTCCCTCCTGCCACAGCACGGAGCAGCGGCTCAAACCGGTCGATGAGACGCCGGAAGAATCGGCGCACGGGATCCGGGAGACTCTCCACGACTGTGACGAGTTCCTGGACCCGAACAAGGTGCATCCGGAACGCCAGGGCGACGTAGAAGGCGGCCCCTGCAACGCCGCCAAGCGCAAGGCGAACCAGAGGAACAGCGGGCAAGAGGCTCGTCGCCACCAACACTCCTCCGGTGAGAATAACGAGCGCCAGTTGCCGGCCCGCCGCGAACCCTTTGAAGACATGCACGCCATGTTTGCGCAGGAGAAGCGCGTACGGCGCCAGGACTATGCCATAGGCAATGGAGGTTGCAAGGCCAGCTCCAAAGACGCCCCACTTCGGAATAAAAAGGAGACAGAGCACGACATTGAGAAGCGCTGAAGAGCCGGCGATCAGCGCGATCACAAGCACGGAACCCCTCGCGTGCAACACCGGCCCCAGAAGCCGCGCGAGCGAATAACTGAGCACGCCCGGAACGAGTATGCGTAACACCGGGGCGGCGTCGGCAAACCGGACGCCGAAGTAGAGCCGGACGAGCTCATCCGCGTACACCAGCAGATAGAGCAGAACGAACGCCGTCCCCAGTGCAATGTACCGGAGCATGCGGCTTACCATCGCGGAGATGTCGACGAGACGCCCTTCCGTCCAGAGCCGCGAAGTGGACTGCAGCATGACCCCCTCCACCGCCACAATGAAGACCCAGACAGACTCCGCAGATTGGAGCCCCGTGGCGAACAACCCGGTCATGGTGCGGTTATCAGAGATCAGCTGGACGGCCATGATCCCGGACTTGTAGAGAAACATGCTGAAGGAGGTGAACAGCATGGTCGACAATGAAAACAGGAGCAGGCCGCGCAACGGGGGATCGGTAGTCTGGACGGCGTGCGTGCGTGGAATCAGCCGGCGGCCGGCACGAAGCGCCGCGAGCGCCATGAAGGCGTTGCCGAGCATCAACCCCGTGAACACGCCGAGCAACCCGTACCCGAGGTATGCAAGCACGACACCGATGACGCTCCCCAGAACGGATGCAATCGCCCCGGGAATCCCCGCAAGCTCCTCCCGCTGCAAACCGTAGAGCAATCCCCGGGCATAGAACCAGAGCACATCGAACCCGATGCAGAGCAGAAGCACCAGCGTGAGTTCCCACGGAGGAGGCGACGAGCTCAACGTAAGCGCCAGCACCACGACGGTTCCCACGATCGCATACCCGGCGATGGAGACAATGCCGCCAAGGCGCGCGATGCGTGACCGGCGCGCGGGATCCGGGGATTCGGAAATGTATTTCGAGAGAGTCTGGAGTGTCCCGACGCTCGCCAGAGGAACGGCCAGAATGAGGATGGCGAGGTAGTAGGCGTACTGGCCGTAGCCGTCGGTTCCCAGGATGCGCGAGAGGAACGGCGTGGCGAGTGCGGACACCAGCACGCGCGTGACCGTCCAGGTCCCCAGAGAAAGTATGCCTTTAGAGACCTTTGCAGCGAGCATGCCGATGGTACTCCTCTTCGTGCGCGTTCAGCGCTTCATGGCATTCATAGGTCGAGCGCACGTAGGTATAGGCGGCGGCACCCGATGCAGCAGGCGAAGCCGCGAGCAGGTGCCGGACGCCTCCGGCGAAATTGTCTTCCTGCACATGCACGCCGAATCGTTCTGCGAAGCCGTCAGGGTTCACAGCGCTCAGGATCGCGCAGCCCCGCGCAGCCGCCTCCAGAAATGTCAACGGCAGCCCCTCCCGCGCCGCCGTGTTCACGAGCACCCATGTCTCGTCAAGCAACGCATCTATTTTCTCCCGCTGCGTGAACCGGTTGATGAAACCGGGGAGCTCGAGATTTGGAATGCCGCTGAACTGACGGCGGAGTTTGTCGGCGTATCCCGACTCGGCAGCCGCGCTGCCTCCTCCTGCAGCGACGAACCGGTACGAAGGGAATTCGGCCGCCAGCTTCAGAAAGAATTCCGGCCGCTTGCGCCGGTCCCACCGCCCCAGGAACGTCAGCACCGGCACGGGCGGCTTGGGCGGAATGTTGTCGGGGACATCGATCAGGTTCGGCATGAACCCGGCGGGCTCGGGCAGGCCGTACATCCGCTGGACTTTCGCGCGAAGGAAGTGCGCCGGTACGTACACCCCGTCGGCATGCCTCACCCCGTGGGCCACGACAGGCCCCGATTCGGTCAGAAGATGCAACGGCGTCAGAATCCGCCGCCGCATCGTGGCGTACCGGAATTCGGTCCACCAGTCCTTCCGGTCCCGGGGATCCCGGCATGTCACGAGATGCACCCGCCGGGGATGCGCGTCCTGCGCAAGCGCAGTCAGGACGGT
>JADLEA010000138.1 GCA_020846365.1 Bacteroidota bacterium | reverse complement strand
TCCATAGTGCCAAGCCGTTTTCAAGCTACTGAGAGAGTAAAGTTATTCCTGTGCTGGAGATCAACCCAGGAATGAAACGAACAAACTGGCGCTCATCGATTCAATCCGCTGATCCGAAGGCTCGCATCGTGCTCGAAGGCATCGGTCTCGGGTCCGATCAGGGTTGAACGATGCGGACCGCCACATTGGCCGGAAAATACGACCTCAGCACGCCCCCAGTGGCAACTGCCCACCCTCGACAAACGAAGGAAAAACCCATATATTTGTCCCATTCACATTCGGAGAGTGCGCTATGGTCAGACTGCCGTTTCTTTGCGTCGCCTTCCTCCTTGGCCTTGTCACCTCAAGCGGGCAGGAACGCCTTGCCTATCCGGTGACACCCAAGACTGACACCGTGGACGTCTATTTTGGAACGCGAGTCCCAGATCCCTATCGCTGGCTGGAAGACGATACATCGCCCGCGGTCGAACAGTGGGTCACACGGCAGAATGAGGTGACGTTCGGCTATCTGAACAAGATACCGTTCCGCCCGGCAATCAAGAAACGGCTGCAGGAGCTCTTCAACTATCCCCGCTACAGCGCCCCGTATAGGCGTAAGGGATACGTCATCTTCTCAAAGAACGAGGGTCTCCAGAATCAGGATGTCATCTATGTGCAATTTGGCGAGCATGCTGCCCCGGAAGTACTCCTCGATCCCAACACGTTCTCCAAAGACGGACGGGCCAAGCTGGCGGGGACAAGATACTCGAACGACATGAAGTACCTCGCATACGGTATCTCCGAGGGAGGTTCCGACTGGGTGACCTGGCATGTGATGGAGCTTGCCACGAAGAAGACCCTTCCCGATCGCCTCCGCTGGATCAAGTTCGCCAGCGTCGCCTGGAAAGGACACGGTTTCTACTACAGCCGCTATGATGCTCCTGCAGACTCAGCGAGGCAACTCTCCTCGATCAACGACAACCAGAAGGTGTATTACCATCGCGTGGGAACTCCGCAAAGCGACGATATTCTTGTGCACGCCGATGCTGCACACCCGCGACAGATGTTTGGCGTCGGCCTCACCGACGACGAGCAACTGGAAGTCCTGTGGAAGTCCGAGCCGGGGCACAATGGCAATGCGTTCAGCATTCGTGACCATGCCCGCGGAGACAAGGTCTTTCGTCCCATTGTCGAGACCTTCGACGACCGCAGCATGCCGATCGAACAGGTTGGCGGCAAACTGCTTGTGGAAACCAACCGGGGCGCGCCTAACGGAAGAGTGGTGTTGATCGATCCCGACAAGCCCGCTCCGGAGTATTGGGTCGATGTCATTCCTGAAAAGGAATATCCCATCTCCTTCACGACGGCCGCCGGGGGTAAACTCATTGTTGGCTACAGAAAAGATGTCACTACGCGCGTGTCTGTCCACGCCCTGACCGGAGCATTTGAACGGGAAGTCCGGCTTCCTGCCCTTGGATCGGCAGGCGGCTTCGGCGGATGGCGGGAAGACTCCACGGTGTTCTATACCTTCTCATCCTTTACACATCCCCCCGCAATCTACGAATATGACCTACGCACCGGTGAATCCCGCCTCTTCAAGAAAGCCGATGTCCCCTTCGATCCCAATGACTATCAAACCGACCAGGTCTTCTTCACGAGCAAAGACGGTACGCGGGTCCCGATGTTTCTCGTCTACAAGAAGGGACTGACCAGAAACGGCAACAATCCCACGCTCATGTACGGCTACGGCGGCTTCAACATCCCCATCCCTCCCGGTTTTGACGCCCTGCGGATAGCGTTGCTGGAACAGGGGTTCATCTATGCATCGGTCAATCTCCGCGGCGGATCGGAATACGGGGAGAAGTGGCACGAAGCGGGTATGGTCCTCAATAAACAGAATGTCTTCGACGACTTTGTCGCCGGAGCCGAGTGGCTGATCAAGGAAGGGTACACCTCGAGCGCCAGATTGGCCATGGCCGGTGGATCGAACGGCGGCCTGCTAGTCGGGGCCGTCATGACGCAACGGCCCGAGCTGTTCAAGGTTGCCCTCCCCGCTGTCGGGGTGATGGACATGCTGCGCTACCAGAAGTTCACGATCGGGTACACGTGGGTCACCGACTATGGTTCCAGCGACGATTCCAGCCAGTTCGAATATGTCTATCGTTATTCCCCCCTCCACAACCTGAAAGCCGGCGTGGCCTACCCTGCCACGCTCGCGACAACGGCCGACCATGATGACAGGGTTGTCCCAGCGCATTCATTCAAGTTCATCGCTACCTTGCAGGAGAAGCACGCCGGTTCGAACCCGGTGTTGATACGGATCGAAACCCGGTCCGGCCACAGCGCCAGCAACACATCGGTACGCATTGACCTGACCGCAGATACCTATGCGTTTCTCATGCAGAATCTGGGAGTCGTGCCGAAGTAGCTGAACCTTCATACCAGGAGATCTGACGTGGCGCGCGCATTCGCACAGATACGTGATCGAGTTCTTCTCTCCCGTTACCTCCCTGTCTCTCTGGCGATCGCCGCCATAGCGCTCACGCTCCCCGCCCTCTGGTCC
>JADLEA010000137.1 GCA_020846365.1 Bacteroidota bacterium | reverse complement strand
GCAGCATCCCCCACACCGGTCAGGTTGAACGAGTACGACCACATGCCCAGCGCGTCCGTCAGTACGCTGTAGCGCTCCGAAGGGTTCGCCTCGTTGATGAGTTCGATGCTGACGGAGTCAAGCGGTGAAAGGGAGGATGCGTGTTTTACGGTGCCGGAAAGCGTGATGGTTTCCGCGAATCCTTGTTCCAGCACGGTGATGCAGAGCATGCACAACAGAGTGGCAGTGAATCTCATCGATCGTTCCTTGGTTCAGGTTCATGATGCATCGGCTCCCGCCGACAACTGCATTCGCTTGTCACCATCGCTGGCCTGAAATGCCTCTTGCGCATCTGAACAGCCAGCACGAGTGCGCGCTCCCGCGCCCCTGCGCGTCACTTCCGCTGCCGTTGCACCCTGTCGCCGCGGAAGACTCTCGCAGCACTCCGCTATTGTACGAACCGCTCCACCAGCTCCTCCCGGTCCACGATGGAGTCTTCACCCATCCAGATCGACCAGAGCACCCTAGCGAATGTCGGATCGGTGAGAGGGGGGTGATCTGTGCCCTGTGTCTGGGCGATGATGGTGCCTCCGGGAAGCCACTGCAGGACGAACCGGTCGTTCTCCTTGACGTCTTTCGTGAAGTAGCCCAGGAATTTCTGGACGAGCGGAGCGATGGCTTTGGACTCCTCGGGTGTTGCATTCTCTTCGAAACCGTCCCGGTATGCGCCCTGGATGCTGGCAACGTCCACATCACGGACAAACTCCATGGTAATCTGCCTCGCCTTGCCGTCCACCAGCGTGGCAGCAAGCACCTCGCTCTCTTTTCCGGGCTGGGGATCCTGCTGGTAGTGGGCAATGCCGTAGACCTTGAAGACCACCTTTTTCCTGACGGTTGTTCCGGTCAGGGTCACCGGATATGATTTTCCTTCGTGGGAAATCGTGAGCTGGACGGGGAACGTCTTTCCCGTCGAGGACTCCTTGACGGTCTCCTGTGCGAACGAGGAGGAAACAACGAAACATACAAGAAGCAAGGCGCTGACGGTGGCGCAAAGGGGTTTCATGAGGGCTCCGTGATCGTGGGTGGCGTGGGGAGAAACATACGGAGATCCTTCCGGACAAGCAACCATCTTTTGCAATTGACGGATGCTATTGCTACCATCCATACTGAACGATCCCATCGTTTGGCACAACCCGGCTTCACTTGACAACTGCAGACCCACGAACCAGGCATTCTCCATGACTTCGACAATGAACCTTGAATCGGCGTATGCGCACGCATGCGAGCAGTATGCTTCCCTCGGCGTGGATGTCGAACGGGCGCTCGTCGCGCTCCGGTCCGTCTCACTCTCTCTCCATTGCTGGCAGGGTGACGACGTTCGCGGTTTCGAGCAGAAACCGGGCGCGGCCTCTTCCGGAGGCATACAGGTGACAGGCGGCTATCCCGGCGCAGCACGAACGATCGACGAGTTGAAAAAGGATCTCCAGCAGGCCTATGCTCTCATTCCCGGATCGCATCGGCTTAACCTCCATGCGATGTACGGCGACTTCGGAGGAAAGGCGGTTGACCGGGACAAGATCGAGCCATCGCACTTCAGGACCTGGATGGACTGGTGCCGGGAGCAGCGGCTGGGATTGGATTTCAACGCAACCTGTTTTGCACATCCTCGCGCGGACTCCGGCTTCACGCTCAGCAGCGCGGACGCGGGAACGCGGGATTTCTGGATCGAGCATGTCCGCCGGACCAGGGAAATCGGGGCGGTGATCGGCAAGACGCTCGGAACGGCGTGCATCCACAACCTCTGGATCCCGGACGGCGCGAAAGATGTTACCATGCGCCGCTCCCATCATCGGGCCATCCTGAAGAATTCCCTGGACGCCGTCTTCGCCCGCTCTTATGACCGCGATGACCTCCGCGATGCGGTGGAAAGCAAGCTGTTCGGGATCGGGAGCGAGTCCTTCGTCGTCGGTTCACACGAATTCTACATGGGCTACGCACTCAGTCGCCGCTTGATGCTGTGCCTGGACATGGGCCATTTCCACCCGACCGAGTCGGTTGCAGACAAGATCTCCGCGTTGTTGCCTTTTGTGGATGACCTTCTCCTCCATGTGAGCCGGGGTGTGAGGTGGGACAGTGATCATGTGGTGATCTTCAACGATGATGTCGCCTCGCTCGCAGAGGAAATCATCCGCGCCGAGGCGCTCGAGCGCGTGAAGATCGCTCTGGACTTCTTCGACGGGAGCATGAACCGGATCGGCGCGTGGGTGCTCGGGTCGCGCTCCACGCTGAAAGCACTTCTCAGGGCGCTGCTCGAACCACGCGACCGGCTGATGTCCCTTGAGGCCGAAGGCAACCTGTTCGCACGTATGGCCCTCCTGGAAGACCTGAAGATGATGCCGGTAGGGATTGTCTGGGACTACTACTGCGACCGGGAGGGAGTCCCCACGGGCGAACCGCTCCGCGATGCCATCCAGTCGTACGAGAAGAAAGTGCTGGCCCAACGTGGGTGATGCGCATGAACAGCCGCTGTGGCTGACCTGGGCGCGAGAGCTGCAGGCAATCGCACAGACCGGTCTGGCCTTCGCCGAGGGAGAGTACGACCTGGCTCGTTATCGCCGGCTGATGGAGATTGCGGCAGACATCGTGGCCCGGTCGGCCCATGTCCCGACGGACGTCGTCGTAGAAGGCTTTCTGGAGCAGCCGGGCTACGCAACCCCGAAGGTGGATGTCCGTGGCGCGGTGATCCAGGACGGAAAGATTCTCCTCGTACAGGAACGCGTCGATCAATGCTGGTGTATGCCCGGAGGATGGGCCGATGTGGGAGAGTTACCATCGGCAATGGTGGCCAGGGAGGTGCTGGAAGAGAGCGGGCTTCGCGTTCGCCCGCGCAAGCTGATTGGACTGTTTGATGTGAACCGAAACAGCGTCCCGCTGTCGTTCTATCACGCGTACAAAGCGATCTTCCTCTGCGACCTGCTTGGCGGGGAACTCCGCGGGAGCTACGAGACGCTGGACGCACGGTTCTTCTCGTTCGACGAGATTCCACCCTTGTCGGGCACGCGCACGCTGCCAAGGCATCTCACGGAAATCCAGGCGCACCTTTCTGATCCGTCTAGGCCCGCGGCGTTCGACTAGCGCCTGTGCAACCATGTGGCCCGGCGGGATGGAAGGGCGCAGATCGTTGCAGAACCTCAGAGAGAGGCGGTACAGACCCTGCTCATTTTCGCCCCTGCGCGGAGCTCGGTGACGTGCAGGGGGTGGAGAGTGTCACGACTTCAAGGAGAGATCCATCATGCTGCATGCGTTAATCCTTGCTCTGGCCTTCTCTCTCGCACAGGCCTTTTCTTTTGACGAGTTGATCACGCAGATAACGATGCTGCCGCCGGCCGCGCGGGCTCACCATGTCGAGCGGTATCTTGATGGCCGGCACCTTCCGATCGTTGAATCCGATACGCTCCTGACCTTCATCTGGTACGGTGTAGCGGACAGCGTCTTTGTGAACGGGGCCCTTCAGGATGGCTGGGGAGCGCCGGCCCGAATGGCATCCCTGCCGTGTACGGACTCTGCGCGAGGCGCCACGTTGTACTACAAGCGCTATGTCGTACCGCGTGATGCCCGACTCGAATACAAATTCATCGTTAACGGCACGCACATTCTGGATCCCGCCAACATCCGACTCACCCCCGAGGGTGACTTTTCCAACTCGGAGGCGGTGATGCCGGGATTCGTGCGGACACCCTACACGGCATACCGGGCCGAAAGAGAACATGGCGCAGTGGACACCATCCTGTTCGCTCCGAAGGACACGACGATCCGGCCAAGGAAGGTCTTCGTCTTCATCCCTCCGGGGTACGCCGGACAGCAAGACCTCCCCTCTGTGTATGTCCACGATGGCGAAACAGCGCTGAGGCACATGTGCGTGACGACGATCCTGGAAAACATGATTGCCGACGGTTCGATGGTACCGGTGATTGCCGTGTTTGTTCCCTTCGTTGAGAGAAACGAGGAGTACCTCGGACCGAAGCACACGCGCTACGTCAATGCGCTTGCGGATGAACTGGTTCCCATGGTTGACGGGCGGTATCGCACGGCAAGGGAGGCGCAACGCCGCGGCACCATGGGGATATCAAACGGGGGCCACCTCGCACTTGCCATGGGGCTTGCGCGGCCGGATGTGTTCGGAGCGTGCGCGGGACAATCCTCGACGATCACCCCGGTACTGAACGCCCTCACAGACATGAGGCTGCGATCCGCCCCGTTGCCCAAGTGGTTCCGGGTCTATCAACAGTGCGGAAGATACGATATTGTCGACGCACAGTATCGGTTCCTGGACATGAACCGGGAATTCAGCAGGTTGCTGGCCCGACTCAACATCCGTCACGTCTATGTCGAGACCAGCGACGGCCATGATTGGCCCAGTTGGCGGGAACGTGTACCGGACATTTTGCGTTTCTTCTTCATGCCCAATTAACACCAGGAGGTACTCCATGCGGTCCACTCTATTGGCGGCAGCGCTACTCGTCCTTTCGGTCTCGGCCGGACGGGCTGCGGACTTGTATACCCGCTATTTCGGTGCCAATACCATGCGCGTTGACTACTATCATACGGGAACAAAAGGAGAAGAGAGATTCAGTCTGGACCGTGTGTATGAAGAAGGCCCATGGCCCGGTTCAAGAACACAATTGGTGGATACGCTCAATCTCGGAGAGTTTCTGGTGCGCGTCTATGATTGCGCTACGAACGCGTTGATCTTCTCCCGGGGCTTCTCCTCGATCTTCCATGAGTGGCAGACCACGGATGAGGCGGCCGCGGGCGTGTACCGCACGTTCGAAGAGACCGTCCGTTTCCCCTATCCCATGCGCCCTGTCCAGGTCAGCATCTCCCGGCGGGACAAGCGCATGGTCTTCCGGGAGCTGTTCACCACGACCATCGATCCCTCGGACCCCACGGTTGTCCACAAGGAAAAGCGCTTCTCCCCGTTTACGGTCAAACCGATCCTGCAGAACGGTGTGCCGGCGCAGAAGGTGGATATCCTCATCCTGGGAGATGGCTACGCAAAAGCGGATCTTGAGAAAGTCCGTAAAGACGCTGCGCATTTCACCGACGTCCTGTTTGCCACCAAACCCTTCGCAGACCGCAAGAGCGATTTCAATGTCTGGTCGATTGAGGTGGT
>JADLEA010000136.1 GCA_020846365.1 Bacteroidota bacterium | reverse complement strand
TTCCTGGGGTGCTCAAACAAGGAGAAAGAGGAGGCCCTTCAGGCCCAATTGAGCCAGGCGGAAGCCGATCGCCAGTCGTACCAGACGCTCCTGAGCGAGCGCGACAAGTACGTCGAGGGAGTTATCAAGGAGATCAACGATATCTATGCTGATCTCGAATCCACGCGCGTCAAGGAGGGAAAGCTCAAGGCACAGCCCTCCGGTTCGGAAGGCAAGACCACAGCCGAGGATCTGGACACACGGAAGCAGCTCCTGGCAAACATCGCCTCCATTGGCGACGCGTTGAAGGAAAACCGGAAGCGCATCAGTGACCTGCGTGTCCGGTTGAAGAAATCGCAGGGAGAAATCGCCAGCCTGACCAAGCTGGTCGAGAATCTGCAGGCAACCGTCCTGGAGCGGGAACAGTCCATCGCCCAGCTCCAGGCACAAGTCGTCGGCCTGGAAGAAACAGTCCAGAGCAAAACCCTGCAACTGGCGGAACGAGACCAGTTGCTGGATGAGCAACGCCGAAAAATGAATGCTGCGTACTATGTTGCAGCCCCCCGTGAGGAACTCGAGGAGAAGGGAATCATCACTGAGGAGGGAGGGTTCCTCTGGGGGCTTCTTGGATCAACGACGGTGATGACCAGCAACTGGGACCCGTCTGCAATGTCTTCGCTGGATAGAACCACGGAGAAGACGATTCATGTCCCCGGCAAGATCTCCCAGATTCTCCCGGCCCGGAATGCGGACCTCTTTGCGATGGCGGAGATCGGTGAGAATGAAACGGAGCTGACGATTCTGCAGCCGGAGAAATTCTGGAAGGAAAACTACCTGGTGGTGGTGCTGGACTAAGGGACAGGTAGGCGCCCCCCGCGGGCAACTTCCAGAAAACAACAGGGGTGACCAGGATATCCGGAACGGGTCCTGGTCACCCCTTGACTTTTGTGACGTTTCCGCCCGCTTTCTGCATGCCATCTCCCTGCCGGAACATCCCGGCGGGCTCTACTGTTTGACTCAAACAAGCCCCCCATCATTACCACCAACAGGAAATGAGCACTATGCACGGTCCCGGAAGGCTCTCCGACTCGCAAAAGGAATTCTTCAAGACTCAAGGCTACCTCCACGGACTTCCAGCAGTGTTTACCACCGCTGAGATCGGTACCCTCAATCTCGGGCTGCAGGAGTTGCTCAAACTCCTTAAGCCGGGCGAGACCTCGAAGGAGATCCGTGAATGGCATGAATCCAGCCGCTTCCTCTATGATATCTGCATGCATGACACCATTCTGGATTTCGTGGAAGACCTGCTCGGCCCCAATTTCTATCTCTGGGGCTCGAATTTCTTCATCAAAAGCCCCCGGAGTCTCTCCACTGTTGGATGGCACCAGGACGCGTATTATTGGCCCCTCGATCCTCATGAATCGCTCACCGTCTGGCTTGCCTTCGACGATAGCACCGTCGAGAACGGCGCGATGACGGTCATCCCCGGTTCGCACTCAGCCGGATTGTTGAAACACGTTCGCGTGAGAGAGACCGATTCCGTCTTGATGCTGGAGTGTGAACGGGGTCAGTTCCGCGAAGACACTGCGGTTCCCGTGACCCTCCGTGCCGGGGAGGTTTCCATTCACGATGACAAGCTCGTGCATGGCTCGCCCGCGAATCCATCCAACACGCGAAGGGCCGGGTTGACCATCCGGTACTCACGGACCAATGTGAAGTGCGATCTTTCCGTGAACCCCCATTTCACCACGTACCTCTGCCGCGGCGTCGATGAGTATGGCTACAACCCTAAAGGCGTTCCGCCGCGGGAACTGTACGGACGGCTTGTCCGGGACCACCGGAGTGTGGAAGAAGCAGGTGTCGACGCGGAGAAAAAGCTCGGATTGATGTAAGTCCCGTTAGCGGATCAACAGCATGGAAACTTGGCGTGAAGCCCCACCCGCCGTAAGCCGGGCGATGTACATTCCGCTCGCCAGGCCCCGCGCATGGAACGGAACGTCATACTCCCCACGGGCTATCCTTCCCTTCAGCAACGTTGCCACCCGTTGGCCCGTGATCGCAAAGACTTCCAGGGCCACGGCCTGCTCCTCATGGACGGTCACGCGCAGCATCGTGGAGGGGTTGAACGGATTGGGGTAGTTCTGCGAGAGGGCAAACGCGGCCGGGGTTTCCCTCGAAGGTACCTCAATGCTCGTGAATAGGGCCGACCCTACCAGGGGAAGATCGATGTATGAAGGATAGGACGGGTGAAGGACGAGTTCTGCCTCCGTGGATTCAAAATACGGAATGATATGCGCGCGAGTACTGTCCCACATGTCCAGCGATGAAATCTCGACCCCAACCCTGTGACCCGGCGGGAAGCGGTGCGACAACGCGTGCCCCTCGACGGCCTTCTCAACGGTGACTCCGGGCACAGAGCCCAGCACCCCCACGGGACATCTGGTCACCAGCGTCCAGGTGAATCCCGTGTCACTCTCCGCAACATCGAAGAGCCGGACATGAGCTTGAAACCGGGTCCCGCCTGACCGGAGAAACAATCGGGCTCTGGGGACACCCGTGACATCAAGGGTGTCGAGCACCGGCACCGAGACAAAGCGAACCGGCGCATCCCGGAATGCCCTCCTGAAGTCCTCTCCCAGATACCGCTCATCCCACGCTTGCTGAGGACTGTACGTTGAATCGTAGCGGAGCGAGAATGACTTGCTTTCCGGAACGGACGGTGGTGTCGTCTTCAAGCCGCTTCCCCCAAGATACAGACGAAGCTCACCCGCCGGCTGCGGAGGCCATCCGATGATTTCCCGGTGCGGCCATGCCGGGCGGTCATCCGCAAGAACCATGCGGGGGAGGTGAGCGTCCGCGAGAGCGGAATCCACCAGCCAGTGGTCAAACCATCGGAGAATCATGTCAATGGAGAACAGATACTCCGGAATGTGGACCGCCTCGCCGTGACCGTTTGTTCCGATGTATGACCAGATCGGAACGGACCGTGCGGTGAGCGATTGCGCCGCGACGATCGCGCTGTTTGCGGGAAACAGCACATCGGCCCAACCGAGGGACTGGATCACCGGCACCTGGATGCTATCAAGCAAGGGCGTGAGATCGCGGGATACCAGGAATGCCCGGACGCTGTCGTACTGTTCGTTGATCACGAAAGAGCGGAGACGATCGCGCATCGGGTCATAGCGGACCGAACCCAATGTCAGCTCGAAACAGAGCTGCTGCTTGAGACAGTTGTCCGGCATCAGGTCCGTGGCATACGACGGGGGTGCCACCAGCGTTGCGACGGTTCTGACTCCTTGCATGCGATGGATAGCGGCCAACCAGGCATGTACTCCCCCCTGTGAGCCCCCAGCAATCCCCCTGGTGTCCCTGTCAAGATTCGCCACCGTATCCAGGAAAGCAAGAATTTCCCGGAGGTCCTGGACCTCACGGGATCCCATGATGGTGGACATCCCCTCGGAGGATCCCTGTCCGCGCACGTCATACAGAAACGACGCATACCCTCGTCCGGTGAGGAGCGTGCTGATCAGCGCTATGTCATCCTTGTTGCCGCCCAGGCCGTGGATGAACACCACAAGGGGGTACCCATGTGCAGGGGGAGCGGTGGAGGGTGTGGTGAGCGTGGCCTCGAGATGAACGCCGTCGCTCATAGTGATCCGGTAATCGGTGGATACCTGAGCGGTCAGTATGCTTGCCGCTTCGGTGATCAGGACGCAGAGGATGATGCACGCACGTTTCATGTCAACCGTTCTCGCCGGTGAGGCGGGCAATCTGGAGGAGATAGAAGCGCAGTCTGTCCTGCTCGTCTGCTGTCAGGGCCTGCTCTTCGATTTTCGCAATACGTTCGACTTCTTTCATCGCACGGATGATGTTGGCGGGAACTTCGACCATTCCTTCCGATGCGATGGCAAGATACTCCACCGCGGCCGCGAGGAAGCGATGCATCTCATCATCCGACCGGGAAGAGCGGAAGAAGGTGTCCAGGCTCGCCGGCAGGCGCAGCGAGCGGCCCGTTGCGGCGAGCTCGGGCGACAGGTTCTTGGACGAGATCGCATACAGGGAGACCGCAAGCTCGACGAATGCCTCCACTCGTTGGACGACGGGGCGTTCGATCAGTTCCCAGATCTGGTCTCGCCACGCCCGGATTTCCAGCGGCAGTCGCAGCTGTTGACTGACTGCGGCAAACCATCGCTGCTCTGCCGGACCGCGAACGCCTGCTGCGAGAGCTTCCGGGTCCGTGTTGAAGAGGTTCTGCTGCAACAACACGGCAAGGTCGGGTCTCAGGGTCGGCAGCAGGTCGGGAATGAACGTCGGGCCGTCAAAGAAGTCGCCGATATCAACCCCATGGCGCCGAAGGAGTTCCTGCTGGAACAACGGTATGAATCGCGTCATCGCGTCCACGTCCTCGCGGAGTGCCAGCAATGCCGAATTGCCTGCCGGGAAGGCGCTTTCCACCGCGCGGAGGCACTTGCCATCCACATCCAGGTATACGCGGAGGTTCTGGAGGATT
>JADLEA010000135.1 GCA_020846365.1 Bacteroidota bacterium | reverse complement strand
CTCGTGTATTCCGACAACCGGGGAATCGGGCTGAGCAACGCGTCCAACCATACCCTGCTCGCCGGCATCGGCTATTCTCCTTGGTCTGTCCTGACCCTGGTGCCGCTGGCGGGATTCCGGTGGGACCGGCAGGGAACTCTTCACGACCGGGGGCCGGTCCTCGAGCTTGGTGCGTCGGTGCACAATATCGATATCGACGGGTACCGTTTCCTTGGCGACGCCAGGTTTCACCAGGACCGGCTCGACCCGCGTGTACTCGAAAACCACACCGCACATACCAGCATCCAGAAATCCTTCGGACCGGAATCCTACGACAGCCTGTCGTTCGGGTTCTTCCGTTCCCGGCGCGAGTTCTACCTGTACGGCGATAGCGCAATCGAAAGCCGGACCGACCAGGTGTTCTCGTTTGCCAACATGCTTTCCTACGATCTCGCGCCGACGTCCGGCGCCGATGTCTTCGTGGCGGTGCAGAACCGGGGGTTGGACAAGGATGAGCGCCGTCTCCGCACACCGGACGTGACGCCCGTCCGATTCGACACCCGCATAGAGGAATTCCGGCTTGATGCCTATGTGCAGGCCTGGTATCGCTCCGCGGATGCGGCCACGTCTGCGCAGGTGCGCGTCGGCTACAGCGAGAGGAGCGAAACACACAGGGCGAAGTCTCCGGGTTCGCTCCCTCCGAACATCGCAGTCTTGTTCGCGGAGCGCAACCGGCAGGAGCAGTCCAAAGACAACATCGCGCGGCGCGTTAGTCTCGCCGGCGGACTCTCGCTGCCGGTCACCTCGTCTGACCGTGCCTTCTTCGCCGCCTCTGCAACCATCCTGCGGTATGATACCCCCAGCGAGATCAACATGGAAGACCGTGATGAGTTGCTTGTCGCGCTCGCGGCGGGCTCCTTCCACAGGGTCTCCCGTTTTCTGGATATCGGGATAAGCCTTGATGCGACCTTAAGTCACCTCGTGTACCTTCTGGAAGAGCGCAGCGCCAACAACAACATCAACCGGGTGATCCGGCTCACTCCGCGAACACTCTTCCGGCCCACTACCTGGTTTTCCAGCGTCAATGCATTCGAGGTTCTGGCCAACTATACCGTGTACGACTACGAAAAGCAGGTGGCACTGGCCAAGAGTTTCTCCTACAGGCAGTTTTCCTGGATGGACTCCACGAGCATAGAATTCACGGACAATATCGGACTTGACTTTTTCGCCTATTTGAAGTTGTATGAGCGTGGCATGCTGAAGTGGGACGAGTTCCTCGAGCGGACGGAAAATTCTACGACAGACCGCACGTTTGCCTGCCAGGTGCGGTTTTCACCGAATCCGGCAACTGTTTTCGCCCTGGGTATCCGGTATTTCAGCCAGTCGCGCTATCTCTTTAGCGAAACGATCAAGAAGCTGGATACCTTCTTCAGCAGTGTGGGGCCCACCAGCCTGATACAATGGGAGATCGGCCCGCACAGCCAGCTCTCCTTTCAGGGATGGTATGAACATCGGAGACACATGGATGGCACGCGCCGGTCGTTGGCCAGTATGACCATGAACCTGTATTTTCACTTCTGAGCGGACGGACCAGTGAAACCAACGCAGAAGATCTATCGCATCACCCTACGGAGTTCACCGAGAAGCATCAAGCGCGTCGAGGGATATCTGCAAAAGATCAACGACGCGGTTGGTCTCGATGAAATTCAGATGCACAAGCTGATGGTCTCGTTGACTGAAGCCGTCAACAACGCGATCCTGCATGGGAACAAGTCAAGAGCCGACAGGAAGGTGTCCGTGCGTTGTGAAGTGGTGCCCGGTTGGCTGCTTTTCGAAATCAACGACGAAGGAAGGGGTTTCAGGCCGGACCAGGTGCGCAATCCGCTGAGAGAGGAAAACCTTCACCGCGAGAGCGGGAGGGGGATCTTCCTGATGCGCACGCTGATGGACAAAGTGGAGTTCGAGCACCTCCCGTCAGGAATGCAGGTGCGTCTCTGGTTGAATCTGAACAAGTGATGCTCTCGGCCGGTCAGCGTATTTCTGAGAGCGTCAGTTGCGCGCCTTCCTCGGTATCGTTCGGCTCCAACCGGAGAAGCAGGAACGCGGAAGGGGAATCTGCCACCCAATAGCTGTAGTCGAAACCCACCCCGCTCAGATCCACCCGATACCCCGGAAAGACCGTCTGCTGCCCCTTCACCTTCACGGAAAACATGTCCGGCGTCCCGGAGATCCGTCCGGTGACGGGCTGCGACCGCCCCCCATCCTGGTAGCCCACAATCCACGAGTTTCCTGTGCCGACGGAGAACGCCGCGATGCATTCCCACTGATCAGGCGGCACCGGTTGTTGGCGAATGCGGGCGATCGTGGCCAGCAAGCCATACCGGTAGATATCCCCTGAAGGGTTCACCGCCATGAGCACCGTATCTACGCGGGCACTCGTGCCACGAAGGACAGAGGCGCTATCGAGGATGGTGATGACGTCGCTGAAGCCGGGAAGCGAGCCGCCCGTACTCAAGATCCGCCACATCGCGCGTGAACGGGTCGAGGGTATGGTGTAGCCGTACACATCTATCAGCACGGCGTCATAGAGGAAGGTATCCCCGGCCGAGAACCGCAACGAGAACGGAATCGGTTGAGGATCCGCCGGCACGCCGGCATCCTCCCGGCACGACAGCGAGAACACGCTGAGGAAAAAAAAGGCAACCCACCGGGCTGCCCTTGTGAGAGTCAATGATGAACCTCGCTTCACAATTTCAATTTCGCGATGCTCCCCTGCACGTCTGCGGCGGACTTCCCGAGTGCTGCCTGCTCTTCGGCATTCAGCTTGATCTGGATGATCTGCTCCATGCCGTTCTTGCCGAGCTTCACGGGCACCCCGACAAACACGCCGTTCAGGCCGTATTCACCCTGGAGATACACCGAGCACGGGAGAATCCGTTTTTTGTCCTTCACGATGGCTTCCACCATGGCAACGGTCGCAGAAGAAGGGGCATAGTACGCGCTGCCGGTCTTCAGGTAGTTGACAATCTCGATGCCTCCATCGCGGGTGCGCTTGATCAGCCGTTCCACAGCGGCGCTGTCCATGAGTTCGGTAATCGGAATGCCTGCCACGGTGGAATAGCGGGCGAGAGGGACCATGGAGTCCCCATGCCCTCCCAGAACGAAGGCGTTCACATCCTCGACGGAGACGTTCAGTTCCAATGCGATGAAGGAACGGAACCGCGCGGCATCAAGCACCCCTGCCATCCCGATGATTCGCTGGCGGGGAACCCCGGCGGCCTTCATGGCTACGTAGGCCATCACATCCAGCGGGTTGGACACAACGATGAAAATTGCCTGGGGGGATTGCGCGACGGCGCTCTCGGCGCAGCCCTTCACAATCGCGCTGTTGGTGTTCATGAGATCATCCCTGCTCATCCCCGGTTTGCGGGCAATGCCGGCAGTAATGATCACAATATCCGATTTGGCCGTCTCGTTGTATCCGTTCGTCCCCACCACGCGACAATCGGTCTTCTCGACCGGGGTCGCTTCGAACATATCCAACGCTTTGCCCTGGGGGATTCCCTCGAGCACATCGACAAGAACAACCTCATTGGCGAGCGCTTTGTCGGCGAGACGCTGCGCTGTGGTGGCTCCGACGTTTCCGGCACCGATCACCGTGATCTTCATCGAGTCCTCCGGAACAGAGTGGTGGGAACTTATGCTTTGGGCTGAACGCTGACGATGCTTCTGGCCTTGCTGATCTTCTTGAAGGCCACGGTCCCCTCAATTTTTGCAAAGAGCGTATCATCTCCGCCGATGCCGACGTTTTCGCCCGGGCTGAACTTCGTGCCGCGCTGTCTGACGAGGATGCTCCCTGCCAGCACCAGTTCGCCGCCGTACCGTTTCACGCCCAAACGCTGGGCATTGCTATCGCGACCATTGCGGGAACTGCCGACGCCTTTTTTATGTGCCATGACTCGCCTCTACTTGCCAATGCTGAGAATTTCAATCTGGGTAAAGCCCTGACGGTGGCCGCGCTTGACGCGGTATCCCTTCCGACGCTTCTTCTTGAAGACGATCACCTTGTCGCTTTTTCCGTGTTCCAGGATCGTTCCTTCCACACGCGCTCCGGCCACGAGAGGGTGACCCACGACGACGCTCTTCTCGTCGCCCACAAGAAGCACCCGGTCCAGGGAAATCTTGGTCCCGGCTTTCTCGTGCAGCGTTGGAACAGTGATACGATCCTTCGGGGAGATCTTATATTGCTTTCCGGCAACTTCCACAACGGCAAACATCGGAGTGTTCCTCTCTCATATAGGAATTTAAATGTACCAAATCCCCGTAAAAAAGTCAATATTTGCCGTTCCGAAACCCCAGAGCCCTCAGTCCGTTTGCGATGACCACCAGGGACGCACCGTCATCCGCAAGTATGGCCATCCAGAGGGTCGCAAACCCTCCTATGCTGAGGATCAGAAAGAGGACCTTCAGACCGAGGGCAATCAGAATATTCTGGCGAATGATGCGCATGGCAAGCCGACTGACCCCCACAAGGTGGGGAATCCGGTTCAGATTGTCCCCCATCAGCACAATGTCGGCTGTTTCCAGGGCCGTGTCGTTCCCGGCTCCTCCCATGGCGATCCCGACGGTGGCTGCCGCTAACGCCGGGGCGTCGTTGATGCCGTCGCCCACCATTGCCACGCCGCCATACTCCTTTTTGAGTTGCAGGACCGCTTCCACCTTTTGGTCCGGGAGCAGCCCGGCTTTCCACACCTCGATTCCCGCGTCTTCCGCGATGGCGCGCGCAACCCGTTCGTTGTCGCCGGAGAGCATCACCACATGGCGCATGCCCTGTTTCCGCAGAGTGTGCAGCACCTCCCGGCTTTGCGGCCGGAGCTGATCCCGCAAGGCGATGATGCCGAGCGCGCCGTCGGATGCGCCGAGTATGACCGCCGTCTTCCCGTCTCCGGTCAACTCCTCGAATCGATGGTGAAGCTCCGGCGAGTACATCTGCTGTTCGCGGCAGAGTTCCAGATTGCCGAGAAAGTAGTGCACGCCGTCGATGGTCGCCGTAACGCCGCGTCCCGGAAGGGAGGCAAAGGCCTCTACGACGACCGTGTCGTGAGCGAAGCCCCGGCGTGCGCTCTCCTCTACCATCGCCGCAGCAAGGAGATGCTCGGAACGGGATTCCAGCGCCGCAGCAAGCACCAGGATCTCGTCCGGGGACCGGTGATCCAGCGGGATGACATCGGTCACTCTCATTCGCCCGTCCGTCAATGTCCCGGTCTTATCGAACGCAATCGCACGCACCGACTCCAGTGCTTCCACTTGCTTTCCCCCCTTGATCAGGATGCCGTGGCGGGCTCCGTTCGTCAGAGCGCTCACCAGCGTGACCGGCGTTGAGATGACGAGCGCGCACGGACAGGCAATAACGAGCAGGACGAGGGCACGGTAGAGCCACTCTTCAAATGGCAGCGAAAACAGCAGAGGTGGAATCACTGCAACAAGCACGGCAACGGCCAGCACTGCCGGCGTATACACCGCAGCAAACCGGTCCACCTGGCTCTGCACCGGAGCGCGTTTGTGCTCTGCCTCCTCAACGAGATGGATGATGTGCGCCAGTGTCGTTTCTTCGTAGTTCTTGGACGCTTCCACCGTGAGTGACCCGCGGCCATTGAGCGAACCGGCATAGACCGTCTCGCCGCGCTTCTTTTCCACCGGAATGCTCTCGCCCGTGATGGCAGCCTGATCGACTGCCGATTCTCCCTCCACAATGATGCCGTCGATGGGGATTCGTTCGCCGGGACGGATTCTGAGGATATCACCGGGACCAATGTCCGCAGCGGGAATGGTGTGTTCGGAAGAGCCCCGCAGGATGTTTGCCTGCTGAGGGGTGATTGCGAGAAGCGATTCAATCGCCCGTCGTGTGCGGGAGGTGCTGTATGATTCCAGCATGAGCGCCACGGAGAAGAGGACCAACACCGCAGCTCCCTCGCTCCATCGATCGATGAGCAACGCGCCGATCACGGCGAGCGTCATGAGGACATTCATGTCCAGTGTTCTTGCCCGCACTGCTGCAAACGCCTTCACGAGGACTTGCCAGCCGCCGCCGAGGATAGCGGCAAGGAGGAAGGCGCGGGAGACCAAGGGTGGAATGCCAAGCCACTCCGCCGCCATGCCGATGACGGTGAGCAGACCCGCTGCTGCGGTCCAGAGTGCCTGACCGTGTCTCTCCAGGAAGGATTGCGGAGCGTGGAACTCCTGCTTGAGTCGCCCCTGAAATCCCGCCCCTCGCAGATCCCTGATGACCTGCGCGTCGGGGATGTCCGGATCGACGCGGAGTTCTGAAGAAAGCAGGCTGAAGGTGTACCGCTGGCTGCCGATCGTCGCGTCAAGCCGTTTCCGGAGGACGTGCTCTTCCGTGGCACAACACACTCCCGACACCACGAATTGCTTCCGGCGGTCTTTCCCGCCCTGCGTTGCGCCGTTCACCTCGCTCCTCTCCTTCCCATGCTGCGCTACCGGTCCTCCGGCGACCAGGGGTGTAAACTATCCATCGTCTGAACCTTGTCCCGGAGAAAGAGATACACCTTGGGCGCTGTGTACAGGCAGACAACGGCAAAGAGTGCCCCGGCAACAAGATCGATGACGTAGTGGTACCGTTGATAGACCGTGGCAATAATCAGCAAGAGACCATTGACCAGGATGAAATGCCGCGACCTGAGCCGGTACTTGATGCCCAGCGCCATCAGGACGAGCGTCATCATCGTGTGACCGCTCGGAAAGACATCGCGCTGTGCCCCGGCCATCGCCTCGGCACTGCTTACGCCCATCGGCACGGACTCCCCGAAGTTTACGAACCAGCGCAGGTATGGCGTCAGCCATATGCCGGGGAGTTCCAGGTCCAGGGAGTTGAAATCGTGCAGCGTGAACCGCGGACCGACCGCCGGGAGGGTGAAGTAGCCCACATACGAAAGATAAAACCCGTAGACGCACGTGAACATGAAGAAATGAAACACGCCGTGGGAGTGTCGTTGATAGAGTTCGTATCCGACGATCAGGAAGAGCACATAGAACAGCGTGTAGGCAATTTGCAGGACTTCCGTAAGGACCGGATGGCTGAACTGTGCGAGCCACTCTGTCGGATTGACACCAAAGATCCAGCGGTCTGCTGCGATCAGCCAGTCGTCATAGTCGTTGCCCTGGTGGAT
>JADLEA010000134.1 GCA_020846365.1 Bacteroidota bacterium | reverse complement strand
CCTTTAAAGGCAGAGAGCCAATCATGGACCTCTCACGCATTCTCTCCATCACATCAGCGGAGGACTCTCATGATACAAACTCGCCTGGTTGTCGTGCTTGCGATCTGAGTGTCGCTGTGCGGAGTACAAGGTTTGGCGCAGACCGGCGAGGAACTCAATCACGATCAAGTTATCGCTGCAAGGCACGTTTCCCCTGATTTGGAGCAACTGTCCAAGGAGCTTTCCCTGGCGCGCAAGGCCGGCGACGTCAACCGCGCCCGCGAAATCGAAGCCCAGCTTTTCACTTCACTCCCCTCCGTCCCGAAAAGCGATATTCCGGACGTGGTCCAGGGGACTATCGACGCAGAACTGGGGTATGTGGCCGCCGAACCGCAGTGGGGCAACGATGTCAAGGTGTATACCGGCGGCATGTACTCACATGGCAAGCGCCAGATTGCCCTGGACGTCGATACGCTCGGCGGGATCTATCTCGCGATGAATGTGAAGTATCACGACACCCTTTCGTATCTCAGAGCGTACCGGTCGACAAATGGCGGGCGCAACTGGACCTATGTCAATGGTTTCATATCCTCGAACCGTGCCATTCAGTCCTTTGACATGTGCGTGACGGACACAGCGGGAGGAAAATGGCTGCTGGGTTTCGCATTCATCCTCAAGTCGGATCCGAGTAGCAACGGAGGCGGCACGCTCTACTGGGGTAGCATGCTTAGCGACGGGACGAACTGGCGTTACACCGTCATAGCAGGGGCGACGTCCAGCACGAACTTCCGAAACCCGAGCATCTGCACGGACGGAACGTACATATCCCCGTCGCTGACCTACCATTATGTCGCAACAGAGTATATCACTCCATCCACGGACATTTCCCGGGGACTTGCCGTCACGCGCACGACGAACTGGGGAAAGAACTGGCAGACTCCGGACACGACCCTCCGCGGGATCCAGGAAGGCACTCCTTCGCTGGCCATCGACTGGAGCACGTCTCCGGACAGCCTCGTCGTGGCCTACACGCGCTACGCGGCGCCAAACAGAGAAATCCGGGTTGCGCGCTGCGGATTCACCATCCCGGGAACCTGGAAGGTATCATACCCTGACGGAGCGAAGGATGACTATGATCCGTCTCTGGCTATTGATCCCGTGAGGGGCAACGGCATGATCTCGTACACGCGAGCCACAGGGTCGCCGACGTACAATGACGCCATGTATTTGTACTCCACGGACCTGTTCAAAACGTATACCCGGGACAGCATTGCCACCTCCTCATCCAGCGAGGAGCTGACATCCATGAGTTATGCCCCCTGGGACGCAGGGTATTATTGGAGGGTAGCGTACCGGTCGAGTGCCGGAGGCGACACGATCTTCTACAAGGCAATCCAGAACAAGCTTTCCGGATTCTACTCTTCCCCGGCACACGACGTCAGCCAATACAGGCCTTCCACGTTGATTGCGCCCGTCGTGGGCTTTGACAGGGATATCGGAGGCACGCGCTATCGCGGAAACGTGGCATACGTGGGCTATGGGCCGGAGGATGTGTACTTCGATGCGGTGGATCTTGCTCTCGACGTGCCGTACGAAGACCAATTGCCGGGAGAGTATGCACTTCATCAGAATTATCCCAACCCCTTCAACCCCAACACGACAATTGCATTCCATCTTGGGAAGAGCGGGTCGGTGAGACTCACCGTCTTTGATGTCCTGGGCCGTGTAGTGGCAACCCTGACGGATGGCCACAAGGACGCCGGCACACACACCGTGACCTTCGATGCTGCACATCTGGCAAGCGGCGTGTACGTGTACCGTCTTCAGGCCGGGGATTTCGTACAGACCCGAACGATGTTGCTCTTGAAATAGCGGGGTCCGTGCGAAGGGATTCACGAACAAGGTCTGACCGACATCGGGCGCCGGCTTGTCGAGCGGCGCCCGCCTGCTTGTCTCGCTTCCTATCCGACATTTCGCAGGATGACGAATCCAGCCCCGACGATCAGGGCGGCACCGGCGATCCTCCGGCCCAGCCGCTCGTCCGCGAAAAGTTTTCCACCGAAGAACGAGGCGAAGAGTATGGAAGTTCGTTTCAACGCAAGCACCAGGGCGACGGAGGCATCCTTCGTGGCCTCCAGTTGCGTGAACCGGTACGCTATCGTGAGCACGGCGATACCCGCCAGATAAGGCCATATCCTTCGCGCCTGAGCCAGAAGCCCCCGCATCGGCGTCCGCCGCACCATCAGGAAAACCCCGAACACCACGAAGTACACAACGTGCTGGGCGACAAGAATGACCCGCGGATCGATCCCCCTCGCGCTGAGTAGCTCCTTGTCAGCTATGGAGGAGACCGCGAACAAGAGAAGTGCGGCAACAATGTAGTACTGACGCCCCGAACGACACGCTGCCCGCAGGGACATTCCGGATCCGCTCCTGGAGCCGCTCTCGACGAGATACACCCCCCCGGTCATGACAGCGATCCCGAGCCACTCCCAGCTCAGCAAGGGCTCCCCCATCACCCCCCACGACATGAACGCCGTGACCGCCGGCGTCAGTCCGAGAAGCGGTAGCACGCGGCTGATTTGGTCACGCTCAAGGGACATCATCACGAAAAGAAACGCACACCCCCCCATCACGCTCTTCCCTGCCAGGATCACCATGCTCATCGGCTCGATCGCCATCGCGCCTTCAGGAAGCGGAATGCAGACCGAGAGCAGCATGATCATCGCCGACAGAAGGAAGGAGAATTCCAGCGCTTGCGTGCGCAACAGAACGTGCTTCTGGAGAATGGCGGCGGCAGCCGATAGGAGCGCCGACATCAACGCGAGCGCAAACCAGTTCACCGCTCCCTCCTTGTATCGTCTCTCATAGCGCAAGCCCGGCCGTGAGCACGACGTTTCTTCCCGGTTCGTGCCGTACCATCCCCCGCAACGTGGAGAGCGGGTTCCGGTACGCGGCGTTGGTCAGGTTGCGAACATCAGCACGTACCGACAGCCGTGCTGGTCCGAGTGGCATCGGTTCGCTCACGAATCCGAGGTGAAGCAGCGCGTAGCCCGGCGTCGGTTCTTCGCCGCCGGCGGTTTGATTCCTTGCCCCCGCCCAGGATATGCCCAGCGTGACGGTCCCGGCCCCGTTCAGCAATCCCCGGAACTCGCAGTGACCGCGGAGAGGGGGAATCATCGGTAGGTTGCCCCCGGCGAGCCTGTCCTCACCACGCACGTAGGAGGCGGAAGCCGTTCCGGAAAGCCACCGTGCAAGCATCTGATGCACCGTCACTTCATATCCGTACAGGCGCGCTTTCCCAATGTTCTTCTTCACAAGGGCATCGCGTCCCTCGAAGGTACCGGGGACGTCAGTGACAAGATCCGTAAGGGAATTCAAAAAAGCGTCCAGCCGGACGTGTCTTTCTTCGGTGTGGTACTGAAGGCCGGCGTTTACGGATGAGCTCTTTTCCGGCCGGAGATCGGGATCTCCCATCCGCACCAGGTTGCCCAGATCGATGAATTCATACCGCTCCTCCAGCGAGGGGGAGCGAAACGACGTTGCCGTGAATGCCGTGATGTCTATGGTCGGAGTAACCGCGATCCAAATGCCCAGATTGGCGTTCCAGGAGACGTTGTCTGCCAGCCGGCTGCTCCAGAGAAGGCGTTGACCCGCCGGGGACGTCTGCATTACCCCATCCCTCAATATGTACTCCGGAGTCCATACGGGCTCGTTGCTTACGTGAATCCAGTCCATCCGGACACCACCCGTCAGCCGGAGCCGGTCAGGAAGCAACCCCCATTCGTTCTGCAGCGAGATCCCCGCATTTTGAAACCGTGATTCGGGTATCGGTCTTTCCCCGACGATCTGACGGGTGGACGAGTTGCGGCGTTCCCGCAGACTCTCCAATTCCCGCTGCCATGCATCCACTCCTATCACCGTCAGAACATCCGCCAGAGGAAAGAGCCGCGCCTCTGCCTGCACCGAGGTTGTCCGGTGCACCGCGTGGGGAGTGAGGGTCAAAACCGGGCTCTGCACGATTGCCACGTTGCGCGTGATGTCCTGCCGGGAACCCCGCACCGTAAGGAGTGGCAACCAGGTGGAAAGGTTGGGGAAACGGTACTCCAACCCGAAAAGCTCGCGGCGAGCCAGAGTATAGGTTGCCACGGCGCTATCCGAGAACGGATCACCGCCGGGAATGCCGGTGTCCTCTGCCTGCGCGCGCTGATAGGTGAGAAAGACCGATTGAGGTCCTAGCGTGACGATCCCGACGGAACCAGAAATCGTGAAATCATGGTACTGGGAATTTGGCAAGAACCCATGCGGCGTCATGGTGCTCCCGGCCTTGCGATGCCCTCCGCTCAACCGGAGTCCGATGCGCTCCGAAGTGTGTTCGATTTCCAGAAACTGCGTTGCTCCGTCATTTACGGTGGCGAAGCTTCCGAGGAATGCCGCATGCATTTCAGGTCGCTCGGTGAACCGTGGTCGTTTGGAGATGAAATTGACGACCCCTCCTGTCGCGCCGCTTCCGTACAACGTGGAGGAGGGCGCCTTCAGGATCTCAGTTCTCTCCAGATCATTCATGTTCAGCAACGAGAGCGGTCCGGCAATATCCTGGGAGGTCTCCATGCGAATGTTGTCAATGAGCGTGACCACGTTCGATCTGCTCATGCCACGAATCGAGAACGCCGTCGCCCATACCCCATCGCGGACAAGAGCCAGACCCGGCACGTGCTCCAGCGCATCAGCCGCAGTCACATGCGTTGGTGCGAAGGTCCCGCCGGCCGGAACGCTATGCACAGGATAGGGCGCCTGCACTTCCATCGTGGACGTCCGCGTGCTCCTGATCACCACCTCGGGGGACTGAAACACGACTGGCCACAGATTGACCTGAAGCTTGGTTCCCTCTTCTGCAGTATGGTTCAGTCTGAGCTCGTGCGCGGCAAACCCAACGTGGCGGAAACTCATGGTGTACTCACCCGGATCCAGATGCTCCAGGCGGAATTCCCCCGCCGAGTCCGTGACGACGAGCCGGTCCGTCTCCTGCATCATGACACGCACACCCGGGATTGGACGGGAGGTGGTGACGTCTACTACCGTTCCCCGGAGACCGGGCCCTTGTGCCCTGGCTGTTGTCACACCGCAGGGAAGAACGAGCCATGCGCACCATCCGCACATCAGAAGCAGACAAGCTCTGAGCATCATGAATGCTCTTTGCCGGGGCTTGTGACTTGCGACTCGACGAGCCGCCGGGTCAGGATGGCAAGACTCTGCGTGAAGATGGCGTTCTCCACCGTTGCATGAGCAGGAGTCTTCAAATGCGCGTGGGAGAAATTCCAGATCCCCTTGATTCCCTCTTTGACGAGGATATCCGCAACCTTCTGCGCCGTACTCGCAGGAACCGCGACTACCCCTATGTGGATCTCATGTTCCGCGGAAAAGGTGGCAAAGTAATCGGTATGGTACACGGGGATGTTGTTCACCAGGATATTGCAGCGGGCAGGATCGCTGTCGAAGGCCGCGATGAACCTCAGACCATGCTCTTCCCTCCAGGGATATCTGAGCAATGCGCTTCCGAGATTCCCGACGCCGAAAAGAACAGCCCCGAATTCCGCCTCCCAACCCATGAACCGCCGGATCGCATCCTCCATCTCATCAATGAGAAAGCCGGTCTTGGGCTTCCCGACGAGTCCGGTCAATTGCAGGTCCTTCCGGACCTGGACCGGGTTGTATTCCACCATTTCAGCCAGCGCAGTGCTCGAAATCCGTTGAATTTGCCGTTGTCTGAGGCCCATCAGGAGGTGATGGTAGGTGGAAAGCCGCCTGATCACAGGCGCCGGGGCCTTAACTTTTCCACTAATCATGCTGATCCAATTGAATTGATAAAAATATATCGGTATATTTATATCGATACAAGAGTATCAATAGCACTACAATATACGAATGAAATGCCCTTGCGGTCAAACCCGTCAGTGAATTAGGGGGAGATCATCAAGGATAACCCGTTCTTTGATTCTGCACTGTTGCACCCTGGTTTTGGAGTACAGTGAAGACGCGTTCCTCAGAATTGAGATATCATGTGCATTGCCCGGCGAGATGACCGGGAATATTCGAGGGCGAGAGGACCAGTGGAGAAGGTTGACATCAACCTAACGGAGATCCATCAACAGATCCCGACGTTTCCTCCTCTTCAGCCGTAGAGAGCATCGCAGCATCCCGACCGGCGCCGCACGGGTGGCGTAGCACAGCACCCCGGCAGTTGCCCTCCCCTGCCTCCAGGCCAGCATTGACGACCAGGTTCCTGTTCCCGCACGTAGTTCACGCGGGATGGGAATGACTCCTTTTCCGAAGCAAACCCAATTGCACTTCTCATACAGGAGCACGTATGGATGGAACGGAAGTAGTATCGCGCGAACTTCAGCAGATTGACGCAGTCATCTCGAAACACAAGGGGCATCATGGAGAGCTCCTCAGCATCCTGGAGGAGACGCAGCTTTTGAGCGAGCAACAGTTCCTCTCCGAGGAAGCGCTCAATCATGTGGCGCTCCGCACAGGTGTTCCTCTCTCCAGGATTTACAGCGTGGTAACGTTCTATTCCTTTTTCAATCTCAAGCCCCAGGGAAAACACAAGATCACGGTGTGCCGGGGGACGGCCTGCCATACAAAAGGATCCAAAGCGCTGCTGGATGACCTGGGGTTGATGCTCGGCTGCGAGACTGCGCTCGAAGGCGGTGATGCGTTCTACACGACGCCCGACAATCAGTTCACGATCTCCACGGTCGCTTGTTTCGGCCAGTGCGCGCTCGCGCCGGTGGTGGCCATCGACGGGGTGATACACAGCAACGTCACAAGCGGAACGCTCCAGAAGCTCCTCGCAAGAGTATCCCGCAGGAGGGTGAAAGCATGAAAGTCAGAGATGCTTCCACGCTCGAGAAAGTCCGCCAGCGCGGCATGAGCACGCTTCTCCCGTCCGTTCCCAAGATCTCCGTCGGGTCGGGCACCTGCGGCATCGGGAACGGCGCGAACGAAGTGTATGACGCCCTACAGAAGGCGATCAAGTCAAGACATGTCACCATGCACCTGAACCGCGTGGGGTGCTTCGGCTTCTGCGCCGAGGAGACTCTTGTCAATTGCTATGTCCCCGGCCAGCCGCTGGTCATTCTTCACAAAGTCACTCCCAAAGATGCCGACGCCATCGTCGACGGTCTCTCCCGCGGGATGATCCCCCTCCGCAAGGCGCTGTGCAAGATCGAACAATGGGATTTCTTCACGTCGCAGGTGGAATTCGGTACGGGTCTGGGGAGTGTGCCCGCGTGGAACAGCATCCCCTTCTTCAAGGGTCAGAAGAAGATCGTGCTGCGCGACGCCGGGCTGATCGATCCCGACGATATCGCAGAGTACATTGCCGTGGGCGGCTACAGCTCTCTCCTCAAGGCGCTCACCCAGATGTCCCCGGACGAGGTCTTGCAGGAAGTCAAGAAGTCCAAACTCCGCGGCCGCGGCGGAGCCGGCTTCCCGACCGCCATTAAGTGGGAGATGATGAAGAACGTTCAGACGGACAAGAAGTACATCATCTGCAATGCGGACGAGGGCGATCCCGGCGCATACATGAACCGGAACGAGATCGAGAGCGATCCCCACGCCCTGATAGAAGGAATGGTCCTGGGGGCATACGTCATGGGCGCATCGGAAGGCGTCATGTACGTGCGCGCCGAGTATCCGCTGGCGGTGCAGAGGTTCAAGAAAGCGGTCGCGGACGCACGGGAAATGGGACTGCTCGGGAAGAACATCTTCAATTCGTCGTTCAGCTTCGACCTTTCGTACGTGGAGGGAGCCGGCGCGTTTGTGTGCGGCGAGGAAACGGCGTTGATTGCCTCCATCGAGGGGCGTGCCGGCCGCCCGATTCCCCGTCCGCCATATCCCGCCCAGAAAGGACTCTGGGGAAAACCCACCAACATCAATAATGTGGAGACGTGGATCAACGTCCCCGTCATCGTGCGGATCGGCGGCGACGAGTTCGCCAAATTCGGAACGCCGACCAGCACGGGTACAAAGGTGTTCTCTCTGGTCGGAAAGGTGAAGAACACGGGACTCGTCGAGCTCCCCCTGGGCACCCCGCTCGCAAACATCATCTATCAAATGGGCGAGGGCACGGGAACCAAGAAGAAGATCCGCGCCGTGCAGACAGGCGGTCCCTCGGGCGGATGCGTGCCGGTCGAGCATTTCAACACGCCCGTGGATTATGAATCCCTCACCAAGCTCGGCACGATCATGGGCTCCGGGGGGATGGTGGTGATGGATCAGGACAATTGCATGGTGGACGTCGCGCGGTATTTCGTGGAGGTCACCTATGCGGAATCCTGCGGCAAGTGTGTTCCATGCCGCGAAGGGCTCGCGCAAGCTCTTGCCATCCTGAACAAGATCACCGCCGGCGAAGCCACGATGGACGACCTCGATACGCTGGAGCGGTTGTCCTATGTCATCCGGGACGCATCCTTGTGCGGACTGGGACAGACCAGCGCCAATCCCGTGCTGACCACGCTTCGCTACTTCCGCGACGAGTACGAGAAGCACATCATACAGAAGCGGTGCAAGGCAGGAGTGTGCGAGAAGCTGTTCGTGGCGCTCTGCGAGAACAGCTGCCCGTTGCACATGAACATCCCTGGCTACCTGCAACTTCTGAAGGAACAGCGGATAGAAGAAGCGTTCGAGCTGACCCTCCGCGACAATCCGCTTCCGGGCACGGTGGGAAGGATATGTTACTTCCACTGCATGATGCGCTGCCGGCGGGATATGCTGGACGACCCCGTTTCGCAGGGTGAAATCCACCGGTACCTGGCGGACACCATGTACAAGATGGGAAAAGAGCGGGAGATCTATCAACGCCTGATCAGGGAGAAGCTTTCTCCCACCGGCAAACGCATTGCTATTGTGGGAGCGGGACCGGCGGGATTGACGGCCGCATACTACCTTGTCCGGCTCGGTCACGACGTGACCGTGTACGACAGCCATCCCAAAGCTGGCGGCATTCTTCAGTACGGCATCCCTGCGTATCGTCTCCCCAAGGACGGGCTCAACAAGGAGCTGGAACTGTTCAAGAAGCTGGGTGTGAAGTTCGTTTTCAAGACGATGATCGGCAAGGACGTGCCGTTGAAGGCCCTGCAGAAGCAGCATGATGCAGTGTTCATCGCCGTCGGCGCGCAGAAAGATGTCGAGCTCCCCATCCCTGGCAACAACCTCAAGGGCGTTCTCCAGGGTTACGAGTTCCTCGAGGAGTTCGCGCTGGGAAGAAAGATGCCGATCGGCAAGAACGTCGTGGTCGTCGGGGCCGGAAACGTGGCGATCGATGCCGCCCGGTCCTGCCTCCGGCTCGGGGCCGACGTTACCATCGTGTATCGGCGCGACAGGGACGAGATGCCCGCAAACGAGCATGAGATCAAAGACGCGATGGATGAGAACATCCGGTTCATGTTCATGTCTGCTCCCCACCGCATCATCGGGGACATCAAGGGAAGGGTCACCGGCCTCGAAGTCCGGAAAATGAAGTTTGACGGTCTGGACAGCACCGGCAGGAAGAAGCCCGTGGAAACGGGAGAAACCTCGATCCTGGAGTGCAGCACGGTCATACTGGCTGTGGGAGAGAAAGTGGAGTTCGAGGCGGGGAAGGAAATGGGCCTCGAGTTCCGGAAGAACGGTGCCATTCGGGCGCATCAACCCAGCTTTCACACCAATGTGCCGAAGGTGTGGGCCGGTGGAGACGCCGTCACTGGTCCGGCTACTGTGTCCGAAGCCATGGGCATCGCCCGGACCGCCGCGGAGGCCATCGACTTCTCCCTGATGAAGGAGCGGCGTTTCCACCGACTCTTCAGGGATTTCAAATACAAGGACGAGGTGGTCAGCGAACCCGATATCGTGAAAAGGGTTGATCCAAAGAAACTCCCCGTAAAGGAACGGGTTGCCAGCTTCCAGGAGGTACTTGGCGGATATTCCGGCGTACAAGCCCTGCATGAGGCCGAACGTTGCCTCCGCTGCGATGTCAAGTGCCAGGAAGAACAGGAAAATTGAGAACATTCCGAGGAGTGCATCATGGTTACCGTTCGAATTAACGGAAGTGAGTTTCAGGTGCAGAAGAACCTAACGATTCTTGAGGCCTGCACGCACGCCGGCATCAGGATTCCCACGCTCTGCTTCATGCAAGACGTCGCCCGGAATGCCTCCTGCGGCGTGTGTCTTGTCGAAGTCAAGGGAGCCCGGTCCCTGGTCCGCTCCTGCACCGCATGCGTCTATGAAGGAATGGAGATTGTCACCAATTCCGCACGCATCCGGGATGCGCGGAAGACCAATGTGGAGCTCCTGCTTGCCAACCATCCCAAGGATTGCCTCACCTGTCTGCGCAATCAGAACTGTGAACTGCAGACGATCGCCGCAGAGCTCGGGGTGATGGAGAGCCGGTTCGTGCAAACGAAAAAGCGTGTCCCTCTGGACACCACGTCGCCTTCCCTCGTACGGGATCCGAATAAATGCATCCTGTGCGGCCGGTGCATCGCGGTGTGCAGCAACGTGCAAACCGTCCACGCTATCAGTGACTCCCAGCGAGGCATCAAGACCCGCATCTCCACGTACATGGAAAAGGGGCTGGGAAATGTCGCATGCACGAACTGCGGCCAGTGCGCACTCGTGTGCCCCACCGCGGCAATCGTGGAGCGGGACGACACCGATGCGGTGTTCGAAGAGCTCATGGATCCGGAAAAGATCGTGATCGTTCAGACCGCTCCAGCCATCCGTGTCGGGATCGGCGAAGCGATGGGAATGGCTCCGGGAAGCCTGGTGACCGGCCAGATGGTTGCCGGCCTGCGGCGGCTGGGATTCAAGCGCGTGTTCGACACGCAGTTTGCCGCCGACCTGACGATCATGGAGGAAGGCCACGAGCTGATCCACCGGCTCACCAACAAGGGAGCGCTCCCCATGATCACCTCTTGCTCGCCCGGATGGATCAAGTTCGCCGAGCATTTCTTCCCGGACGCGCTTCCGCACCTTTCCACGTGCAAGTCCCCGCAGCAGATGTTCGGCGCGATTGCCAAGACCTACTACGCCGCAAAGATGGAATACGATCCGCGGAACATCGTCGTGGTGTCGGTCATGCCGTGCACGGCCAAGAAGTATGAAGCCCGCCGGCCTGAAATGATGGGTGCATTCGAACACTGGAAAGAGAAGCGGGCATGGTCCGACCAGGACGCGTTCTACGACGTGGACTACGTCCTCACGACCCGTGAACTCGCCAGAATGTTTAAAGAATCTGGCATTCAGTTCGCCTCCCTCCCCGTCGAGGAATTCGACAATCCGCTCGGGGAATCCACCGGTGCAGCGGTCATCTTTGGAGCCAGCGGCGGCGTCATGGAGGCCGCACTCCGCACGGCGTACGAGGTGGTGACGGGGAAAACCCTGGCCGATCTGAACTTCACGTCAGTGCGCGGGATGGAGGGGATAAAAGAAGCCGAAGTGGATATGAACGGAAAGAAACTCAAGGTAGCAGTAGCGCATTCGCTCGGAAACGCCCGGCGTCTTCTGGAACAGATTCAGGCAGGACAATCCCCCTATGCATTCATCGAAATCATGACGTGTCCGGGAGGGTGTCTTGGCGGGGGCGGTCAGCCCATTCCCACAACCTGGGACGTCAGGAAGAAACGTGCGGAATCGATCTATGCGGAAGACATGGGGAAACCCATCCGCAAGTCGCATGAAAATCCCCAGGTCGCGGCACTCTACAGAGAGCTCCTCAAGAACCCGCTGGGGGAACTCTCGCACCATCTGCTGCATACCTCGTATGAGAAGCGCGGAGTCTTCGTCTGGAACACCAACGGAAGCCGGACGAAGAACCTGACGCACGCGAAGTAGCAGTGGAAAGCCATCACCGCCCCTGATGCGCGTGCAACTGCATCAGGGGCGGTTTTTTGTGTGGGCCTCAGTGCCCTCCCGAACCAACCACCCTGAGTTTCTCCCCCGTCTCCCTTGCCACCGTCCGGTACCACTCCTGGCTGTAGCCGGGCTGGTAGACTTTCGGATTGAGCTGTCCCGGGACCTTCGTCTTGATGTTCCCGTCCATGTACGTGACAAAAAGCGACCGGTAGAGCTGCTTCCATTCGCGGAGCGTGGACTGACCCTGGTTGACGGAGTACTCCGTGAGGAACTGGATGGCCTGTTCCTTGCCCTGCTTGGTCAACGTCAGCGCTGCATTGTCGATGGCCGGTGTCAGCGCAAGGTACTTCCCTTCCAGCTCCGCCTGCTTTCTCCGGATATCCACGCTGATCGTGTCGAAACGGGTGTAGGAGAGATTGGAGACCTGGTTGAACACCCAGAATGCCGCATCGTCGGAGAACTCCATCATGTTTCCATTCCCTTCCGCAAACCCGTGCGGCACCCTGGTAATGCTGCAGTACATCGGCGTGTACACAGTGTGGTAGATATCGTCCACACCGAACCAGAAGATACCGCCGATGTGATCCGGCAGCCAGGAGCGCGCCTGGGCTACGAACGAGAATCCTGTCTGTTGCGTGGCGATAGCCCGCTCGTTCAGGTACTCCGTGGAGTCCACTTTCCAGGTCATCGGCCGCCAGCGATACGGACATCCGTAGGGACCCGCTCCAACGTCCTTGCTCATGTCAAACTCTGTGCCCTGGAAATAGTCACGCATCAGTTCCATAACATCATGGACGGTGAGTTTCCTGTCGGGCTTGATCCAGAGCGGCATACGATTCGTCAGGTCCTGTCCGCGGGCATAGGAGAGGTATTTGTCCATGCCAGCCGCCACGCGATTGAACACTGACCACACGCGCGCCTCGCAGAACCGGGCCGCGCCGAAGTCCAGAGGGGCATATGCATCTGAGAAACTGAATTCCTCGTCTCTTCCCGTGAAGTAACCCCTCTCCCGTGCCACGGTGACGACATCGGGAGCGTAAAGGCAGTTCAGCGTGTCGTTACGCGGAAAGGTTGTGATCCTGGCGTGATTCGCATGACCTGCTATGAAGCCGTCGGGAATACGCCGGGCCACCCAGACAGCGCCCTTCTTCCCCGGCCCCTTTCCGATCATTTCCATGATCCAGACTTCGTTGGGATCGCTTATCGAAAATGACTCTCCAGAGCTGTTGTAGCCATACTCGGCGACGAGGGAGGTCATGACATGGATGGCTTCCCGCGCGGTGCGTGCACGCTGCAGAGCGATGTACATCAGACTTCCATAATCGATGAGGCCCGTCGTATCCACCAGCTCGGGGCGTCCGCCGTACGTGGTTTCGCCGATGGAAACCTGGTGCTCATTCATGTTCCCGACAACGGAATAGGTATGACGAACCTGACGAATCCTTCCAAGAAAGTTGCCGGAGTCCCAGTCAATAACGTCGACCATCGCGCCGTCAGGGTAGTCCGCGGCGGGACGGAAGTATAGCTCCCCGTAGAGTGTATGCGAATCCGCGGCATAGGTGATCATGGTCGAGCCGTCTTTCGAGGCCCCCTTTGTCACAAGCACATTTGTGCAGGAATGCACTACGGAAAGGGGATCCAACCACCAGGTGAGAATCCACAGAGACAGTATCATGAACAGGACACGTTGGAGACGCATGCCGAACTCCTTATCGATGAAACAATGCTTGAGTTTCTCAGCACCCACCGGAGGGAAAAAACCTGCCTGAGGTGACTTCGTAATAATATACCATTTTGCCGGCTTTGAATCCCCCTGTTTCGTCTCAAAGGGCACCTGATGCCGGCTTTGGGCTCTGCCCCGACCAATCCAATCCCACTCGAGGTCATCCGAATGAGACCGCGGGATCACGTAGATTGTGGTGGCGCCCCGGGCCCTGGCTGAGGCCGTTCAGTGGACGAGAGGGACGAACCGTACAGGGAGCACGACGCGCTCATTCAAGCGCCCGTCCTTCTTTTCCAGAAGGAGCAACTGCTGGATACCCCCGGCTTCTCCATAGGGAATCACCATGCGGCCCCCTTCCTTCAGTTGCTCAACCAGCGGTGCCGGAATCTCCGGAGCAGCGGCGGTGACCACAATCGCATCGAAAGGCGCTTTCTCCGCCCAGCCGGCATATCCGTCCCCCCATCGTACAACCACAGAATGATAGCCTAGTCGCTGGAGGCGTTCCGTCGCTTCGGTAGCCAGGGGTTGAACAATTTCGATGCTGAATACCGAGTCCACGAGTTCGGCAAGAACCGCCGCCTGGTACCCCGAACCCGTCCCAATCTCCAACACCCGCTTCAATCCGCTCGGCCTGACCAGCTCGGTCATGAGTGCCACGATGTATGGTTGGGATATCGTCTGGCCGTAGCCAATGTGAAGAGGGTGATCGCCGTATGCCGCATCCGCGTCGGCGTCGCCGACAAAGCGATGGCGCGGGACAGTGCGCATGGCCCTCAGCACCGCTGTATCAAGAATCCCCCTCTCAGCAATTTGTGTCTCCACCATTTCGAGTCGCTTCTGCCGGAAGACGTCCGGCGAGTCAGAGACGCGTGGATCGTTGCATTGCCAGAGCCCTGCAAACGCGAGACAGAACAGGACTCCGATCGGTACAGGTTGTCTGACGTTCATAGCTCCTCCCTGCCCTTCCGGCACTTTGATGAATTCTCCGATTGCAACTTCCCGGGGTCCAAACGCGTAATATTGGGTATACCCTCTCTTATGTCCCAATTTCAGGAGATCCCATGAAAAGTGCCAGACGCATTTTTTCGGGACTTCTGCTGTTGCTCCTCCCCACAACCGTCTGTCTCCCGCAAGACGATTCCAGTCATGGGCTTCCGGATGATTTCTGGACCAGGTTTGAAGTGGGATTCGACCGGTTCATGAAGACGCTGTTTGACGATTTCTCGCCGGAGGATCGCGCACGGCTGGCCGATGCTCTGAACGGCCGTGCGGTGCGCATCATTCGATCCGACACAACGATTCAGGCCGGAGACACGCTGCATGGCTCTGTACTCCTGGACCACGCAACGCTCACCGTAGCCGGGGTACTGGATGGGGATATCGCCGCCCGTGGCGGGACAATCTCGATGCGTGAGGGCTCGCGCATCACGGGAGACGTGCGGATGAAGGAATCCACAATCCTGCGCGACCAGAACGCCATTGTCCTCGGCACGCTGGAGCAGTCACATAGCCGCTGGATCGACAATGACGACGATTCCTGGGTGAGTTTCAGACCATTGCGCCGGCCGATGCCCTGGACAAGCGAGACATGGACGACAGCGCCGTTCTTCGTCAGGTACAACAGAGTGGAAGGGCTCTTCCTTGGACTGGGCACAACCAAGAAATACTACTGGGATGGAGAACATGATTTCAGCGCTTTTGGATCCCTGGGCTATGGATTCATCTCCCATCGCTGGCGAGGGAATATCGGTGTCACGCGCCAGTACGCCATCCCCTCGTACACGGATGCATGGCTCCTGGAGGCAGGAATCGAGGCCTACTCTCTGAATGATACGAAGGACCCCTGGATTATCGGACAGACCGAGAACACCGCCGCCGCGTTCTTTTTGCGCCAGGACTTCCGGGACTACTTCCAGCGGGAGGGGTTCACGGGTCATGTGGCCGCGTACTTCCGGAACGATGACCTCTTTGCCGAGGGCAAGCTCGCGTTCATGGCTGACAGGTACAGGTCCGTGGCCGACCATGCCTCGTGGGCGCTCTTCGGCGGAGACCGATCGTTTCGCGCCAATCCCGAAATCGATGCCGGCCGCATGCGCAGCGTCGCTGCAACCCTGGGAATCAGTTCCGCACTCGCCCACTCGAAAATCCCGGAGGGATGGACAGCGCACGCAACGGCGGAGGTTTCAGATCCGCGGGCACTGGGAGGTGAATTCGATTTTGAGAAGTTCGTTGTGGAGGTGCGGCGTTACCAGCCGCTGGGAGTCCATGACCGGTTCAACGTTCGCGTGCGAGCCGGCACCGCACACGGCGCGCTTCCCCGACAGAAGACCTTTGCGCTAGGCGGCGTGGGGACCATTCCTGCATTTGGCTTTGCCGCATTGCCCGGGGACAGCGCGGGAGCGAACCGGATGATCCTCATGAACGCCGAATACCTTCTGAACGGAGACGTGCTTCACGATCTTTCGTTCTGGCCAAGCTGGCTCTTCCGCCACATCAACCTCATTCTTCTCGCGGATGCGGGATTCGTGCGGACGGTCGATCCGTCTGTCTCTATGCTCTCGGGATTCGGAGGCATCCGCTGGAATGATTTCCGGAGCGACGTCGGCGTCGGCGTCGCCAATATCAGCGGCTCGGTGCGTGCAGCGCTCGTGTGGCGCACCGACCAGAGCGAACCCGCGCGTTTCATCGTCCGGTTCAGCAGACCGTTCTAGGACACAGCCATCCGCTGCCGGTGTGCGCAGTCCAGGCCTGTCGCACACCGGACGGCGGTATCGCCGTTCCCGGCTTCTCCCCTCGTATTCTCCTCCCGCTGCCCTCTCGACGTCATTGCGCCAAGCATGTGCCCGGCATCACGGTGCTTCCGCGCCTGATGTGCCGGAGGAATCCGGCATCGATGGCCCGGCTTTGAATCTCCGATTTTTCTTTGGTACATTTCGGCAATCATGGATCGTGTCGGGAAATATGAGATCCGCGAGCAGATCGGCCGCGGCGGGATGGGCGCGGTCTACCGTGCGTATGATCCCGT
>JADLEA010000133.1 GCA_020846365.1 Bacteroidota bacterium | reverse complement strand
AGGCTCATCTGCCGGTTCCGGTCTTCGAGTGCAACAAGGGCGCGGGCATGCCCGCCGCTCACCTCTCCTTTGCGCACCGCCGCCTGGATCTCATCGGGAAGTTTCAGCAATCGGAGGAAATTCGTGACCGTAGAACGATCCTTGCCGATCGCCTGAGAGACCTCTTCTTGCGTCAAGCCGCACTCCTCCATCAGCCGGCGGTAGGAGATGGCGATTTCGATGGGATTGAGCTGTTCTCGCTGAAGGTTCTCCACGAGCGCCAGCTCCAACATCTCTTCATCCGAGTGGACTTCGACGATGTAGGCGGGGATGGTCCGGAGACCGGCCTCGCGCGCTGCACGCACCCTGCGCTCTCCGGAAATCAGCTGGTAGGTACCGGCATGCCGCCGTACGGTTATCGGTTGGATAACCCCCTTCTCCTTGATGGACTGCTTCAGATCGTCAAGCGCATCAGGAGAGAAGTCCGCACGTGGCTGAAAAGGATTGCGTTCAATCTTTGAAAGGTCGATCCGGATAAACGCGGCATCATTGCCCGCGTCATCATGCCCCGTCCGCGCGGATGAAGAAGGCGAAGGGGATGTTGTGGGGATGAGGGACGCCAGACCCCGGCCAAGAGCGAGCTTGTTCTTCGACATGCTTCAGCTCCCTACGCGTTCCTGCCGGCGTCCGGGGCGGCCGTCATCGCGTGATTGTTCCGCATCAATACCTCTCCGGCAAGGTCCATGTAGTGGCGGGTTCCCGAAGAAACGGCATCATAGAGGATGATCGGTTTGCCGAAGCTCGGCGCTTCGCTCAGGCGTACATTCCGTGCGATCACCGCGCGAAAGACCTTCTCCCCGAAATACTTGCGCACTTCTTCCACAATCTGATTCGACAGCCGGAGCCGGCCGTCGTACATGGTCATCAAGACGCCTTCAATATCCAACCGTTCATTCAGCTGCTTCTTCACCATGTTGATCGTGTTGAGCAACTGCCCCAGCCCCTCCAGGGCATAGTATTCACATTGGACGGGAATCAACACGGAATCGGCTGCGGTCAGCGCGTTGAGCGTGAGCAAGCCCAGCGACGGCGGACAGTCGATGAAGATGAACTCGTACCGGTCGCGAATCGATTCGAGCCCCATTTTGAGCCGCTGCTCACGTTGTTCCATATCAACGAGTTCAACTTCGGCACCAACCAGATTGATGTGCGCCGGGAGGACGGAAAGAAACGGCATCTGCGTCTGCTGCACGATGCCCTCTGCGGTCTGTGTGCCGACGAGCAGCTCGTACGTGCTCCGGCCCTCGGCTGCGATGGGCAGTCCGATCCCGCTGGTGGCATTGGCCTGGGGATCGGCATCAACGAGAAGTGTCGGCTTTTCAGCAGCAGCGATACAGGCGGCAAGATTGACTGCCGTCGTGGTCTTCCCCACGCCCCCCTTCTGGTTCGCTATCGTGATGATCTTGCCCACGGATTCCGTGCAGGTGAGACTAAAAGATTATAGAAAGATAACGCTTTTCCATCAGCAAAGCAACGCGAGGTTGGGGAAGGCGTCCATGAGAAGCCCGCCCGTGCGAAAAGTAAGGATCACATGTGCGAGCACGCAGAGCAGCTGAGGAACCAGAGCGGTCAACGTGGAAGCGAACGATGACAGACCGTGTTGAGTCCTGCACCGCGCGAAGAAGGGCCGAATGAGCGCCGGCGCACGGAGACGCGGGCATCAGTTCACGAAAGGACCTCGCCGGAGCGCAGCGGATATCCCCTGAGAAACTCACTGCTCGCCATGCGCCGCCGTCCTTCCTGCTGCAACTCCAGGAGTCGCAGACGTCTGTCGCCGGTCATGACGCTGATTTCCTCGCCTTCAACCACGAGCGTTCCCGGCGAGGCATTTCCACAAGGCGCTCCGACCTTTGCGCTGAAGATCTTGAGCAACCTGTCGCCGTGAAGACACCACGCGCCCGGAGTCGGCGACAGTCCGCGAACGAGATTTCTGACGTTCTCAGCCGGTTGATCCCACGCAATCCGGCAGTGCTCCTTGAAGATCTTCGGCGCGGGAGTCGCGCGACCCGCGTCTTGCGGGACCGGGCGTACACTCCCCCTCGTAATCTGGTCGACCGTCCGGCACACAACCTGGGCACCCAACACCGCCAAACGATCATGAATGCTCCCGGCATCGTCATCCGGTCCGATAGGTATGCGCTCCTGAAGCAGCAGCATGCCGGTATCCACGCGGTCCTCGAGGAAGAATGTCGTCACCCCGGTTTCAGTTTCTCCGTTGATGATTGCCCAGTTGATCGGGGCAGCGCCACGATACTTCGGCAAGAGCGAAGCGTGGAGATTGAACGTCCCGAGCCGCGGAAGGGAGAACACCGCCCGGGGGAGAATGCGAAACGCTACGACGACGGCGAGGTCCGGCTCAAGAGCGCGGATCTGTTCAACAAAAGACGGATCCTTGACGGAGGCCGGTTGGAGCAGGGGAAGGTTGTAGTGTAAAGCGGTTTCCTTGACGGGAGTTGGGGTGAGTTTCTGCCCGCGGCCACGGGGCTTGTCCGGGCCGGTCACGACTCCGATGACGGAGTAGCCGGCATCGAGAAGGCCAACAAGGGATGGAACCGCGAACTCCGGGGTCCCCATGAAGAGGATGCGTGCGGCGGGCACGGCGTCAGCAATCACATCGTGTGCGCCACGGGCGTTTCGAGCGGTGCGACCGCGTAGTCAACGTCCACTTCTCCGTTCTGGATCTTGTTCAGCCGGCCGCGCAGGAGCTTGCGCCGCACCGTCCCGAGATGATCGATGAACAGCACGCCGTTGAGATGATCCATCTCGTGTTGGAGAACCCTTCCCAGCATCCCTCCGGTCTCGAGCACTTTCGGATCAAAGTTCAGGTCACGGTACCCGACCCTGATCCGCTCGTGCCGTTCCACCTCGTCTCTCAGGTCGGGGAGGCTCAGGCAGCCCTCTTCCAGCTTCCACTTTCCTTCGTGATCCAGGATTTCGGGATTGAGCATGACGAGAGGATCGAAGCGGTCCACCCCTTCGGTTCCGGTGATGTCCACGACGATAATGCGTTGAAGGACGCCAACCTGATTTGCGGCCAGGCCGACGCCGTTCGCCTTGTGCATGGTCTCCAGCATGTTTTCGGCCAGCCGGAGGACATGCTCATCGGGCCCCTTGAACGGGCGCGCTTTCTTGCGTAGAATGCTGTGACCCAGCGTATAAATGGGCAGTATAGCCAACGCGGACCTCCCTGTTAATCACCCGGTGTTCCGACGACCCGCCGGGCACCGACATATCTGTTCTTATAGTACGTGCTCTCCAGCGAGGAGAGCGTCACTCCGCGCGTCACGCTTGCGTGAGCGAAGAGGTCGTCTTCGATGTAAATTCCCACGTGCGACGGCACCCTTCCGGTCGTATTGAAGAACACCAGATCGCCGAACTGCAGCTGCGATTGGCGCACCGGCGTTCCGTAGCCATATTGCTCTCGCGCTGACCGGGGGAGTTTT
>JADLEA010000132.1 GCA_020846365.1 Bacteroidota bacterium | reverse complement strand
CTGAAATGATAGTTCGTGTTCGGCGTCAGGCCAACGAGGGGGATGCCATGCGTAAGGCGCAGCAACGTGTCACTCATCGCAAGGCTGTCGTACGAGGAGGAATGTCCATACGAAACCGATGCGCGTGCAGGTTCATCCGTGTCGAAGGTAATGTATGCGGACGTTGCTGACACTTCTGTCAGCACGTTTGTGATGAGAGGCGGCACCGCATCGGCGGGAACGGGCGTGAAGGAGACCTCGTCCACGGAAGCGGTAACATGGTGTGCGACGATGAGCGCTGAGCCCCTCTGCGGAGCCGTCAGTGCCTCCTGGGCGTTCAAGAGCCATGTCGGCGGCTCCGCATCTGACGCCTTCCACACTTTAAAGCGGTAGAATCCTCCCTGTCCGGCGATGGTCGTAACCTGCAGTTTGAAGATGTATGCGGTGTTGAATTCGAGCATGGGTGACGTGGCCGCGTCCTTCAGTATCAGGCCGTTCCCAAAGAGCTCCCATTTCTGCTGACTCACCGACGGCCAACTCAAAGAAGCAAATGCGCCGAGCGGCAGATATCCTTCAAGCGGTTGCGGGCTTGCGATCGGGTTGTTGGTGTGGCCGTTCCATCGCATCAGGAATGCAATGCACGGACCGTTGCTGGGCGCGCTGTATGCCAGGAGGCTGGAGTCGAAGCCGCTTACGGAGAGCTTTGCGGTCATGACATAGTCCTGCCACGTCGTATCACCGAATCCCAGGTTGCGATCGTACCCTCTCTCCACGACGTGAATCTTGTTCGAGGAGACCGCCCACCTCCCATCCACGACCTGGACGGAATCGGAAAGACTTTTTGCAGAGGACCAGGTCACGCTGTAGGGGAGCGGCCAGACAGGCCCGCTGCTGTCCCGCACGGTGATCGTCTGATCCTGCCGTTCATTAAACGGGTTCTTGGATGTCAGGACGACCGTATTGCTTCCGCGTCTGAGTTCATCGTACCTGAGGTCGATGTTGAAGTCCCCCGTCCGTTGCAGCCGGCGCGCGTTGGGCCCCCACTTGAGCATCACCGGTGCGCCGCCGTTCAGGCGGTAATAAAGGGAATCGATTCCGGCTGGATCCGTGGCATTGCCAAGGACATTGACGAACGGCTGGGGAGTCCCGATCTTGCCAAACGTCTGCGTGTTTCCATACCAGACCGTGAGGACGGTCGGGTTTCTGACATACGTTGTGTCACGGAAATTCGCGGTGGTGTCTCTGCGGCCCAGGCTGTCGGTGGAGATCACCCGGAAATGATACAGCGTGTTGCTCCTGAGACCTGTCAGCATGACCGAGTGCTGGGTCCGCAGCGTGTCGTCGATCACGGTGGTCCCATAGGACATGGTCCGGCCATACTGCAATCTGCTCCTGGCTCGTTCGTCGGTTCTCCAGGAAACCCGCATGGCGGTCCCTCCGGTAATCGACGCAACGTTGTAAGCGAGCGGCGGGAGCGTATCAACGACGGGCCGGCCATCCTCAGGATCTATTGGAGCGGCTCTGTCGAGAAAGTAGTCGAAGAGGGCGGTGTGGGCGGGGACGGATGGCCCGCCGTTCCCGGCAAAGAGCCCTGCCTGTGTCACTGTCATCGCGAACGTGAACGTGCCGATCAGCGTATACGTTGTCCCGTTCGTGGAGGAGTACATGGACCATGAATTCCCGGTCCGACTGACCCGCATGTACAGAGGGGCGACATCGTTTGGCGCGATGGGGTTCAGAGCGATCCTGTTCTCCGGTGCGGTGGCGAAGCCGTCGGACGTCGACGCCGCATACGCGTTTGTGGATGCACCATCGCTGCTGAAATCAAACCGGAGGAGTGTGTTTGGATCGCCTTGAATCAAGATTCCCTGAATCTGAAAAAGCTGTGAGAGGGGTGAGTCGAACTTCACTTCGAGTTCGAAATCCGTATTCGCGCAGGGTTGCAGAACACGCGGTGCGTAATTCTTTCCCGTATAGAGATCGTGTGCGACGCCGGCGGGAAGCGAAAGAGCAAGCGCTGCCTCTGACGTACCGGTGCCGTTCAGGGTCAGCGCCGAGTTCCCGAGCGGATCGGTAAATGTCCAGATGCCGCTGTGAAGATTGTTTGCGTTAAAATCATCAGATCTGCACGCAGCGGCGGCAACCGATTGCGCGGAGTCGCGCAGGGCGTCGTCTACGGGCTTCCCGGCTGCTTGAAGGTGTGTCAATGCGCCGGAGGCGATGATCGATGTGATGAAGAGCGCTGACCACAAGTGTGGCAGCATTGCGGCGACGCCCTCTACGGGTGTACCGGATTGACGCGCGCGTGTCATACGTTCCCCGCGGTTCTTCAGCTTTACGTTGGTGGGGGATGCGATGGGGGGGAGGGGGGAGGCCCCCAGTCATCCAAACTAGCGTACAATGGCAAATGAACGCCCTTAGGCGCAAGAAATTTACCACAACTCCTCATGAGAAACAAGTGTCGGACCGGGCTTGATTTCTCCGTTCTGATTCGATATACTGTGATGCGAAACCTTCACTGGATCTGCAAAAAACGCCTTGTGCTGGGTCACAGGAAGTTCTCCGCGTCTGTGATCGCCTTTCCCATTTACCATCCTTTCCGAGAAGGAGAGCACATGAAACTCATGCAGTGGATCTGGGCCATCGTCATCGGATTCGTCGTGGGACTCATCGCGCGGGCAGTCCTGCCCGGCGCAGATCAAATGGGACTCCTGGGAACCACGATTGTCGGGATTCTGGGTTCCTTTGTGGGCGGGTTCATCGGCAACCTGATCAAGAAGCCAGCCGAAGGGGCAAAATTCACTCCAGCCGGATTCCTGATGTCTATCGTGGGTGCGGTGGTTCTGCTGGTCATCTGGCGTATGATACAGTAAGCCCCTCGCGCCCGGACAATACCAATCGAGGAAGTGAGTAGCCGTTGGCCGTTCCCCTTCTCAAGAAGCTGAGCCGGTTCTTCAAGAGCATCGTCGGCTCCGAGAGCAAACACTCCGGAACACCCGTAATCCCCGCCCAGCACCCCCATGTGGATCCCCGGGGCCGCGGGGGTCAAGCAAGAAGAACGGAACAGCCGCGCGGGGGAGGACGGCCCGGCCGCACACCGGGAAGCGAACGTCAGGAACGTCAGGGGGGACGCGACCGCAGACCACAAGATCGCCCGGGCTCGCGTGACCGCAAGCCGCAAGAACGTCCGGGCACAAGCGCTCACGGACCGCAGGAACGTCAGGGTGCGCACGATCGCAGAGCGGAAGACCGTCCGGGAACAGGCGAGCAGAAGCCGCAGGAGCGCCAGGGCGCACAAGATCGCAAGCCACGGGAACGTCGGGGTCAGCCTGACCGCAAACAGCGGGGGAGTTCTGCCGGAGAGAAGCAACGCCACACCCGCCCCGCCCGGCCGCCGCTGGCCAAGGAACAACCTGTTCCCGAACCCGTGCCGGCAGCGGCTCCCTGGGATTCCGATCTTTTCAGCGTTCCCCCCGAACCGGGAAAAGTGCGGTTTCATGACCTCAACCTCCCTGCCGACCTCATGCACGCAATCCATGAACTGGGGTACAGGTATTGCACGCCGATTCAAGCCGGGATCCTGAAACAAACTCTTGCCGGTGCCGACGCCACAGGCCGGGCGCAGACGGGGACCGGCAAGACCGCAGCGTTTCTGATCACCATCCTCGCTCACTTCAGCAAGACTCCGGAGCCGGCATCGCGGAAAAACGGCACGCCGCGCGCGCTGATCCTCGCCCCGACGCGCGAACTTGTGCTCCAGATTGAAAAAGATGCAAAGGCACTCGCCAGACACACACCATATACCGCGATGGCTGTCTTTGGCGGAATGGAATACCGGAAACAACTCCAGCTTCTCCATCAGCAGCGCATCGATATTGTCGCCGCCACGCCGGGCAGGCTTCTGGATTTCAAACGCAACCGCGTTATCGACCTGAGCAAGGTGGAGATACTTGTCATCGACGAAGCGGACCGGATGTTGGACATGGGATTCATTCCCGACGTCCGCCGCATCATCGAGAGCACGCCGATGAAAGGGAAACGGCAGACGATGTTCTTCAGCGCGACGCTGACGCCTGAGGTCAACCGGCTCGCCGCAGCATGGACACGGGATGCAGTGCAGGTCGATGTGACTCCGCCGCAGGACATCACGCTTGCGACCATCGATCAGGTGGTCTATATCACGACCGATGAAGAGAAGTTCATGCTGCTGTACAATCTCATCACGGTTCTGAACCTGGAACGCGTGATGGTGTTTGCCAACAGACGGGATGAGACGCAGTTCCTTAAAGACCGGCTTGCGGCGCGCGGGATCCGGTGCGGACTACTGTCGGGTGATGTCTCTCAGGATCAGCGGGTGAAGACGCTGGAAGCATTCCGTGAGGGGAAGTTTAAGGTCCTTGTTGCCACCGACGTGGCGGCACGGGGATTACATATCGAAGGCGTCAGCCACGTGGTCAACTACTCCTTGCCGATGGATCCTCAGGACTATGTGCATCGGATCGGCCGCACCGGCCGGGCCGGCGCGAGCGGAACGTCCGTGAGCTTCGCTACGGAAACCGAGGCCTACGAGATCCCGGCGATCGAGGAGTTCATCGGGCGCGGACTCAAAGCCGTGCATCCCGATCCCGCACTGCTGGCACCCCTGCCCCCTCTCGCCGAAGGCACTGTCGAACCCCGGAAGAGACAGTCTCGCCCCTCCGGTCAGGGGAATCGCGGACAGGGGAGACGCGGACCCCACCGACCCCGACCTCGCACCGGAAACAGATCCTGAAGCTTACCTCCAGAGGTTGAACCATCCAACGGAGCATGATTCCATGAGTTCCTTTCCCGCAGGATTCGTCTGGGGAACGGCCACCTCCAGCTTTCAAATAGAGGGTGCCTGGCTTGAAGGCGGCAAGGGACCATCGATCTGGGATGCTTTCGCGCATATCCCGGGAAAAATCTCTGACGGTACGACCGCGGACGTCTCCTGTGATCATTTCCACCGTTGGAAAGAGGATGTGGCGTACATGGCGGACCTGGGGTTGAGGGCGTACCGGTTTTCCATCTCCTGGCCCAGGATTCAGCCGGCAGGGAGGGGGAAGGTGAATCCGGAGGGAATCCGGTTCTATGCCGAACTCATTGATGCGCTCCTCGCTCACGGCATCACGCCGTGGGTCACGCTCTATCATTGGGACCTTCCGCTCGCGCTGCAATTGGAACTGGATGGTTGGCTGAATCCCGCGCTCGCCGGTCTGTACAAAGAATACGCCGCAATCTGTTTCGAAGCGTTCGGCGACCGGGTCAAACATTGGATCACCTTTAACGAACCATGGGTGGTCTCCATCATGGGACACGGGCAAGGGATCTTCGCACCCGGAAGGATGTCGAACGCCGAGCCATATCAGGTGGCTCACACGATCCTGCGCGCCCACGGCCTGGCTGTACGGGAATACCGCGATCGCTTCCAGGGGGTGCAAGGCGGCAGGATCGGCATGGCAAACAATTGCGATTGGCGGGAACCTCGAACGGAAGACCCCGTCGACAAGGCCGCGGCAGCACGTGCCGTGGAGTTCTTCCTCGGGTGGTTCGGCGACCCGCTGTACAGGGGAGACTACCCGGATGTCATGCGAGCCCGGTTAGGATCGCGGCTCCCAAGCTTCACCTCAGAAGAACAGGCGATGATACGCGGCTCGCAGGATTTCTTCGGACTGAATCACTATACAACGATGTATGCCTCCCACTCGACGGACCGTAAGAGCTTCACGCTGTCACCCTTTGCCAACGGAGGCATCAGCGAGGATCAGGACGTCCGTCTCTCCATGGACCCCGATTGGACAATTACCAATCAGGGATGGGGGATCGTCCCCTGGGGATGCAGGAAACTCCTCCACTGGATCGATCAACGGTATGATCATCCCGAGATCGTGCTCACGGAGAACGGATGTTCCCTTCCGGATGTGTTGCACGGGGCTACCGTGGATGACCAGAAACGCATCGACTACCTCCATGCATACCTGTCCGCGTGCCATCAGGCCATACGGGAGGGAGTCCGGCTGGGCGGGTATTTCCTCTGGTCGCTCTTGGACAACTTCGAGTGGTCGTCCGGGTACACGCCGCGGTTTGGCATCACCTACGTGGATTTTGCGACGGGCCGACGGATTCCTAAGTCTTCGGCACAGTGGTACAGCCGCCTTGCCCGGACAAACGTCCTCCCACCCCTGGGCACGAATCCATACCGGGATCTGATCGGCGATCCTCACGAATCCGGAGACACCCGTTGATGCAAGGCCCGCCTGAAAAGGCCGCTCACGTCGGCGTTTGGGAGAAGGTTGCGTACGGACTCGGCGATACCGCCACGAATCTGGTGTGGCGTACGCTCATGGTCTTCCTCCCGATCTTTTACACTGATGTGTTCGGATTGACGGCTGCTTCGGTTGGCACCCTGCTTCTTGTCTGCCGATACTGGGATGGCATCACAGACTTCATCATGGGGTTGATTGCCGACCGCACCAACACACGATGGGGCAAATTCCGGCCGTGGATCCTCTGGTCCACCATCCCCTTCGGGATCATGACGGTCCTGACCTTTACGGCGGTGGACGTGGATGGACCCTGGAAGCTCGTGTATGCATACGTCACGTACAGCGGACTCATTCTGGCGTTCACCGCAAACAACGTTCCGTATTCCGCGCTCACCGGCGTGCTCTCGCCCGATCCTGCAGAGCGCACCAGTATTTCTTCGTACCGCTTCTTCTTCGCGTTCCTTGGCGGACTGTTGACACAGGGGCTCAATATCCCGCTTGTTGCGTACTTCGGGCAGGGAGATGACGTTGCGGGCTATACCTGGACGATGACGCTCTTTGCGGCCGTCAGCGTCGTGCTCCTGTTCATCACGTTCGCCTCGACGCGCGAACGGGTGAAGCCGGTGCGCTCCGATCAGGTTTCTCTGCGTGCGGATATCCGTCTGCTCTTCCGCAACCGTCCGTGGCTCATCTTGTTCGGGATCGGGTTGCTCTTCGTCACCATGACCTCATTGAAGCAAGGGGTCACGATGTACTACTTCAAGTACTTTGTCGGCGACGTGGGACTTGCGGCCGGCTTCATGGTTTCAGGCCTCCTCGCAGCCATGGTGGGAGCAGGCATCACGTCCCGGCTCACCCTGCGCTTTGGCCGTGCAATGGTCATGCGTGCGAGCTTTGCTCTGGCACTGCTCACAAGTGCATTGCTGTACTTTGTCGGAGCGTCGGATGTTGTGATGCTCTTTGTGCTGAGCGGGCTCACCGAGTTTGCCACCGGGCCAATCGTCGCGCTCTTTTTTGCCATGCTGGGTGACGCGGCCGATTTTGCCGAATGGAAATTCGGCAGCAGAATGACCGGCCTGGTCTATTCCGCCGGGACGCTCTCCATGAAATTCGGCACTGGCATTGCGGGCGCCTTAACCGGTTGGCTGCTCACCGCGTTCGGTTATGTGGCGAATGTCGGGCAAACCGCCGAAGCTCTCGACGGGATCCGGATCCTCATCAGCATCCTCCCGGCCGGTGCGGCTGCGGTTGCACTCATCGTGTTTGCGTTCTACCCTCTCAACGATGCTCTCCTGCACGCCATCAGCCGGGATCTTGATCTCAAAAGGGAAGCCAGAAGTTGAATGCGATCTGGAAAGGCGATATCCATCGGACCTTGATCCGCTCCGGCCCTGCGGGAGTGGTCCTGCTCACTTTGCTGTTCCTCCCGGGGCGCGGAAGCGATGGACAAACCGCTAACATCTCCGTGCCGGCGACAATGGAACGCCATGCCGTTCTCTACGAGGCGGATGGGGCGTACTGTGCCTGGCCGACCGTTGTGCGCGCCGCGAACAACGATATCCTCGTGTTCTTCACAGAGACGGAAGAGCACCTCGGACCCGATGGCGCGATTCGCGTCATCAGATCGACGGACGAGGGGACTACATGGCAAGCCCCCGAAACCCTCTTCGACTCACCCATCGATGTCCGGGAGTCGGGTGCAACCGTGCTGCGCGACGGAACGATCCTGGCCCACCTCTGGGCGACGTTTCATACACGAGCGGGCTATGTTGCTCTGCCGGCACTTTCCTACGAAACCTCCGTACTGGAACGATGGTCGAATCGTGTCGATGCGCTGCCATATCGGGAGAACGCCAATGCGCAAGGGGCCTGGCGCGTCGTCTCCCGCGATCACGGGCGAACCTGGAGTCGTCCGGCGCGAGGCAAAGATGCCGTGCACGGTGGAATCCAGTTGTTTGACGGAACGCTTCTGATCGCCTCCTACCGGGAAGATTATGGGACTGTCGGCGTTTACAGTGCGGCCTCGTCGGACGGTGAGTACACGTTGTTGTCGTCGGTGCGCTCTCCGCAGCCCGACAGCCTGCGGTTCGGAGAACCTCACATCCTGCAGCTGGTCTCGGGGCGGGTGATCATGATGCTGCGCGCTACCGCAGTGCCTTATGACGACACGGATCCTCGCTGCATGCTCTGGGAGACGTATTCCGACGACGGCGGAAGGAGTTGGGCGACTCCGTTTCAGACCCGGCTCTGGGGCTTCCCGCCGCACCTGCTCCAGCTTTCCGACGGCCGGATTCTCTGCTCATACGGATATCGCCGGCCTCCGTACGGACAACGCGCATGCACGAGCGCGGACGGCATTACGTGGAATCCGGAAGACGAGGTGGTTTTGCGCGAGGATGCTCCGAATGGCGACCTCGGATACCCCGCTTCCGTTGAGCTCGAAGGCGGAAGGATCCTCACGGTGTACTATCAGCCGCCCGTGCCACGGGGAACGGTGCAACGGATGCATCCGCCCGATCCCCACAGGCGGAAGCCGGCTATCCTCGGCACGACCTGGAAGCTCTCGCAGCCCGGATCTCCCGACGTGATCGATATCGGCTCGCGGCGGGAGTTGTTCGTGGATAGCACGTTGATCGAACGCCTGACCGGGGGATCATTGCGTCTCCATCATCCCGAACTTCTTGGTGTTGCAGTGCGGTTCGATAAACCATGGGAGGGTCCGTTTTCTGCATACACCACTGTCATCAAAGACGGGCCGCTGTACAGGATGTACTATCGCGGACTGCGCAGGAGCGTGACCGGTGAAGGGAAAGGTGCGGTCACATGCTATGCGGAATCGCGTGACGGGATCAGCTGGGCAAAGCCCGATCTGGATCTGTTTCCGTCGGACGGGTCGCGCAGCACCAATATCATCCTGGGGGATGAGCCGCAGTTCAGCCACAACTTCTCCCCTTATCTCGATGTACGACCGGGCGTACCAGCGGCAGAAAGGTACAAAGCGGTTGCGGGAAATGAAGAGACTGGCCTAATGGGATTCGTCTCGGCCGATGGCATTCGCTGGAAGAAGCTTCGCGACGAACCGTTGATTACGGACGGGCAGTTCGATTCCCAGAATGTGATCTTCTGGTGGGAGCCGGATTCGACGTATGTCTGTCTTTTCAGGACATGGACGGGGGAAGGGTATACGGGATTCCGCACCATTAGCCGGAGCACATCCGGGGATTTCCTGAATTGGACGAAGCCGGCGCCGATGACGTTCGGTGGAAGGCCGCAGGAGCACCTCTACACCAACGGAACCCAGCCTTACTTTCGCGCGCCGCACATTGCCATCGGTCTCGCGAAACGCTTCTTTCCCGACCGGGCTGGTGTGCGCTCAGAGGTTGCACGCACCCTGGTCGCGGATTCGGGTTATGGGGGTTCCTCGAGCGATGCTGTGCTTCTCACCACGCGGGGAGGCAATCGCTACGACCGTACGTTCATGGAGGCGCTTCTGCGTCCGGGAGCGACACTGCAAGATTGGGTGTCTCGTGACAATACGCCCGCACTGGGCGTAGTCCCGCATGACGAGCATGAACTCCTCGTATACAGGGGATCGCATTACGCCCAGCCGTCTGCACATCTCTCTGTGTACCGGCTGCGCATGGATGGATTCGCCTCGTTGCACGGGCCCTATGCCGGCTGCGAGCTTGTTACCAGACCGCTGCGTTTCACGGGAGCCCGGATCGAGGTCAATCTCTGCACCTCGGCCGCGGGCGACCTGCGCGTTGAGATTCAGGATCCCGGTGGTAGGCCCATCGAAGGGTACACCCTGGAAAACGCCGTGGAAGTGCGCGGAAACGGAACTGATTTTGTGGTATCATGGAATGCGGGAAGCGACGTAAGCCGGCTTGCAGGGAAGCCGGTGCGTCTTCGCTTTGTGTTGCGCGATGGCGATCTGTACGCGTACAGGTTTGTTGCGCCGTAGGATCAAAGACATCACACCTCTTTCATTTCGCGAAAGGATACGACCATGACAGAAGGTACGGTATCAACACCACTTCGCTGGGGGAAAGCGCTTGCGAACGGACTCCTGGCCTGGTTTCTGGGATTCGCATTGTATATGATCCCCTCGCTGGTTGTCGCGTTCAAGATGGGCTTTGAGCTCGGGCCGCAAGGCATGGAGTCCTCCGCCATCAGCGCGCAGATCAGCCAGGCCGTCTCGGCGATGTACCGCGACAACATCTGGCTGACCATCGGCTACGCCGCCGTGATCGCCCTCCTCGTGTTCTGGCGTGCACGCGTTGTTGCAAAGGGCACGGGAGACAAACGGATCGCGCACGGGTTGCTGGTTGCCGCGGTTCCGATCGTCGTCGGCGTGTTGTCCCTCGTCCTCTCTGCGTTCGACGTGTCTTCGTTGATCGACATCGTTGTGTTCGGCATTGCGGGATATCTCGGCGGACGCACGAGCAAAGAAACGGCTTCTTGATTCCCCTGATCCTTTTCTTTACCTTAGACATCATTTCACATTTCAAAGACATTCATGCGCCTGAGTTCCGGTTTCGTCCCCACAGTCAAAGAGACACCTGCAGAAGCAGTCATCCCCAGTCATCAACTCATGATACGCGCAGGCATGGTCCGTGCGCTCGCAGCGGGCATCTATGCGTTTCTCCCACTGGGCTATCGCGTGATGAAGAAGGTGATGGACATCATTCGCGAAGAGATGGATGCGATCGGGGGACAGGAGCTCCATCTCCCCGCACTGAGTCCTCTGGAACTCTGGGAAGAAACTGGGCGCGTGAAGGCATTCGGTGACATCCTCTTCCATGTAAAGAATCGTCCCCTGGTGCTCGCCCCCACGCACGAAGAAGTGATTTGCTGGCTTGCCAAGAACAACGTGGCCTCCTACAAGGACATGCCGCAGATCTGGTATCAAATCCAGACGAAATTCAGGAACGAACCCCGTCCCCGCTCGGGCGTCCTCCGCGGGCGTCAATTCATCATGAAGGACAGCTACAGTCTGGATGCGTCATGGGCGGGGCTGGACAAGAGCTACGAACTTCATGCCGAGGCGTATCGGAAGATCTTCACGCGTTGCGGCCTGAAATTCTTCGTGGTCGGCGCTTCCAGCGGCGCCATGGGCGGAACCGGATCCCAGGAGTTTATGATGGAATCGAAGGCGGGAGAGGATGTGATCGCGGTGTCCGAGGATCTGAGTTATGCGGCAAATCTCGAAATCGCGACCTCGCTTGTGCCCAACGCCCCGCGCTTTCCCGACAACCCGCCGCTGGAAGAGATCCATACGCCCAACGTGAAGACCATTGACGAACTTGCGGTGTTCCTCAAGGTGGACCATGGCCGTCTGGCCAAGTCGGTCGTCTACTGGTCTGACGAAACGCCCGTGCTGGTCTTGATGATGGGCAATGACGGGTTGAACGAGTCCAAGCTCTCCGGGATTCTGGGAACCGATGTACGCCCCATCGAACCCGAGCGCTTGCCGGAACTCACCGGCGCGGATGGGGGATCCAT